>CALXME010000004.1 GCA_944389395.1 uncultured Clostridia bacterium
TGGATGCCAAATTTTTGTTAAAAATTTGGCATCCATACCTGGAACCAATGCCAATTTTTGGGCATCCATACCTGGAACCAATGCCAACTAACCTAGAACACAAGCCTCCATTGCTTCTTTTAATTCTTCCAATTTTCGACTAGCATCCTCATTGCTAGAGCCCTTTACTCCCATATACAACTTAATTTTTGGTTCTGTGCCAGAAGGTCTTACACAGCACCAGTTATTATCTTCCAAAGCATAATATAAAACATTAGAAGTAGGTAATCCTGTTTTAGTTATTTCCCCTGTTTTCAGAACTTTCACAACATCTTTTTCAATATCTTTAAATATTAATACTTGATAATTCCCGATTTTTTTAATATCACTATTTCTCATTTTAGTCATCATATCTTTAATCTCTTGTGCACCTTGAGGACCTTCTCTTACAATAGAAACTTGAGTTTCTTTATAATATCCATATTTTTCATAAATATCTTGCATTGCATCCCACAAGGTCTTTCCTTTAGCTCTATAATAACATGCAGCTTCACAAAGAGCCATAACTGCTGAAATTCCATCTTTATCTCTAGCATAATCTCCAATCAAACAGCCATAACTTTCTTCGAATCCAAATACATAAGTTTTATCATGTTCTTCTTCTGCCTTTTTCATAACTGCCCCAATATTTTTAAAACCTGTTAGAACCTCAATACATTCTAAATGATAATATTTTGCGATTGCTTTTGCCAAATCAGAAGAAACAACAGTTGTAATAAACATACCATTATCAGGTAATATTCCTTTTTCCTGCATTTGAGAAATTCTATATTCTGCAATTAAAAGTGCTGACATATTTCCTGTATATTCCATATATTCACCAGTTCTACTATCTTTTGCAAATATCCCCAATCTGTCTGCATCAGGGTCAGTTGCAAGCACAACATCTGCATCTACTTTTTTAGCTAACTCTAATGCCATTTTAAATGCTTTTTTATCTTCTGGATTTGGATAATCTACTGTTGGAAAATTACCATCTGGTTCTTTTTGCTCTGGTACCACATAAACATTAGCTAATCCTAATTCTTTTAATAACTTTTCAGCTATGGTATTTCCTGTTCCATGTAAAGGAGTATACACAACCTTTAGTTTTTTCCCTTCCTCTTTCATAATTTCAGGATTTAATACTGCCTTTTTTAAAACTGTTAAATATTTTTCATCCATCTCTAGTCCAATTATTTTTAATAAACCTTTTTCTTCCGCTTCTTCTTTTGTTATCTTTTTAACTTCTGAAAAATTCTTGATATCTCTTACTTTTTGAATAATATCTTTATCCCTTGGAGCTACAATTTGTGCACCATCATCCCAATATACTTTATAACCATTGTATTTTGGAGGATTATGACTGGCTGTAATCATAACTCCTGCTGTACATCCTAAAGTTCTAACAGCAAAAGATAACTCTGGGACTGGTCTTAAGTTTTCAAATAAATATGCTGTAATTCCATTTGCACACAGAATTAATGCTGTTTGCAGACTAAATTCTTTTGACATTTTTCTAGAATCATAACTAATAGCAACTCCTTTTTCTTGTGTTCCTTGTTCTAAAATATAATTAGCAAGTCCTTGTGTTGCCTTTCCTACAGTATAATAATTCATTCTATTAGTACCAGCTCCTATAATTCCTCTTAATCCTGCTGTACCAAATTCAAGTTCTTTGTAAAATCTATCTTCTATTTCCTCTTTATTGTCTTTAATATCTAATAATTCTTTTTTAGTTTCTTCATCAAATTCTGGACTTTCACACCATTTTTTGTATTCTTCTAAATAATCCATCTTTATCATCCTTTCTTTAAATTTTAAAATTTATTTCTTGTATATATTATCACAAATAAGAAAAGGATAAAAGAGTAATCTAAAAATAAATAATAAAAAAGTTACTAATTGTTACAATTCACAGCTGTTTTATATAATATTAGAAAAGACAAACCCTTTCCTCTTTTGAATAAGGAAAGGGTTAATAGATATTAAGACAAATTTATAATGTCTTAATTCGAGAGATTTGTTGCTTCAGATATCCATTTGGAAGAGCATAAATACCTTCTATTTTTTTAAGCTCCTCCTCCACCTCACACGAAGGCAAGTCAAATGGTCCATAGAACATACCATCAATGGTAATGTACTTTTTCCCATATAATATTTCTGCCATTATTGTGTGTGTTCTGTAAAAAGATACCCGTTGTTGTTCCATAGTGAATACTCTCCTCTCTATAATTTAATCAAATAAGATTGTAACATAATTAGACAAAAAAGTCAAAAAAAGAAACTTCCTTCAGTTTCTTTTCATTTAATCTAAATGATAAAATTTTTTATACAGCTTTCTTGCTGTTCTTGGGCAATCTATATTAACATCATCTGAATTTTTAACTGGTGCAAATTCTTCTTCTCTCTTTACACGAAGTACAGCCATCTTATCTACCGCTCCAAAAGCATCAAATAAAAATGCTTCAAATTTATATGCATTTGGAGAATCTGGAACAACTAAATTTCCATCTTTATCAATATATTTTGCTTTTTTATAAGCTAAATGGTATGGCAATGGTGCTTCTCCCATTCTTTCAATTGCAGAAACACTAAATAAATTACACAAAATATGAGATTCCCCATAAAGTAATTCTCCATTTTCGTCTGTGGCTCCTGCCATTTCATCTGTAATCTCTGAATATTCAATTACATTTGGTTTTCCATTTCTTTTACAAAAAACTCCTACTTTCTCATGTGGATTATCTTTTACTACAGATTTACAAGCAACTGTTACTTGCTCATCTATAGCAATTCCCATTAAAACAGGGTCTACCATTTTAACTAAACAGTTATCTACTCCACCAATAAAAACCCATTCTATTCCTAAGTGTTTCATTTTTTCTATCATTCCGCTTTTTACTAAAGCTTCATAAATACCACCATGTCCATTGGCTGCCTGTTTTACTAATCCATCTTCTCCAATTAGAATTTTTCCTTCTGTATCCATCATTGGTATTTCACCTTGTACAAAGAAAAAGATATTTTTGTCTTTTTGATATCCAAAGTATTTATGTTTTTCGAAAAAAGCTATTGTTTCTTTATTATTTTCTTTACTAGTCATAATAAACCAAGGAATTGTAACATCATATTTTTTACCTTCTTCTTTTAAACTATCACATAATAATTCAAATAAAGATTTATGAGAATCTAATCCAATATCAAAAGTTCCTTTTGGCCCATCATGTCCTAATCTTGTTCCTTGTCCGCCTGCCATTGTAACAGCAGCAAGCTTTCCCTCTCGTATAGCTTTTTTACCTATATTTTCATAATATTTATATTTTTCATTTAATTTATATTTATCTAAATATTCCATTGGTGTTATTTTATCTTCACCGTGCTTTTTTTCTTTTTTTGTTGATTGATATAAAGATTGCATTAATTCAAAATCAATTGCTTCAATTTGCTCTACCAATATTTTTTTATGAACATCATCTAAATTTTCGTATTGATTTAATAAATGTTCTTGTCCGTATTTCTTTAATATTACTTTTATTTCTTCTAATCTTCTGTCCATTGCTATCGCCCTTTCTAACATCGTTTTTTAGTACAAATAAAACAGATAATAAAATTATCTGCTTTATATTTATACACCATTTTTATAAAATTAGCAACAGTTTTCCTATAATTTTTCTATTTCTTTTTCTCCTGAAGTGCTTAAAATTCTTTTGTAAGAAGCCATTACTTCATCCATATTACTTCCAATTTCTTCAATATCATAACAATCCACAACTTTTATATTAGAATTATTCTTTACCCAATTTTCTATATTTTTATTAACATTACGAATATAATTTTCTTTTCCTTTAATAAATATTGTAACTTTATTTTGATTTTCCACATCTTTCTTTATCTCTTTAAATTTCGTAAAATCATCGTTTTTCCAATTAATAGATAATATTTTTTCTTTTCTTTCTTCTTTAAAATTCATTTTAGAAAGCAAAGTTTTAATAGTATCTTCTAAATCATTCTCAGTCAAAATAATAATTTCTTCATTTCCTTCTAATTTTTTATTAATATAAGGTAAACTTATCATTTCAAAATGATAATCACTTACAAAAAATGTACAAGTTTTTTCTTTTGTTTCTTTATTCATGAAAACATTCCTTCTTTCTCTTTCAGAATTATTACGGAAATCTAAGTTTGCGTTATTTTTGTTTACTGGTAAATTTTACCATTTATTATCAAATATGTCAATAATATTTCAAATAAAATTCATCGTCTTTTTTCGACAATGTATAAAATTTTCAAATTTGTTAATAATTAAAGTAAAGAATTTTTTTGAAAAAAAGTAGTTTGGAGGCAAAAAATGAAAAATATATTTTATATCTTTAAAAATTCCAAGGTAAAAATGGTAATTATTCTTAGTTTTTTATTATTTTTATATACTACAATTTGTGCTATTTCTTACGCACAAACTGTTTCTTCTAATATATCCGAAAGTGTATTTAGATTACATGTTATTGCAAATAGTGATAGTCAAGAAGACCAAAATTTAAAATATATTGTACGTGACAATTTACTTTCTTATATGAATGAAATTTGTGCTAATGTAAATAATAAAGCAGAAGCCATAGAAATTGCAAAACAAAATGAAGCAGAATTTAAACAAATAGCAATTCAAACAATCCAAGAACAAGGTTATTCTTATGATGTCAATATCTCTATTGGTAATTTTGAATTTCCTACCAAACAATATGGTGATATTAGCTTGCCAGCAGGATATTATGATGCTTTAAGAGTAGAAATAGGAGAAGCAAAAGGACAAAATTGGTGGTGTGTTATGTTTCCTCCTCTTTGCTTTGTAGATATCTCTTCTGGGATTGTACCAGAAGAATCTAAAGAATTAATACAAAATAATTTAAATGAAGAAGAATTTGCACTTGTTTCTGACCATAATCCAGAAATACAATTCAAATTTAAATTATTAGAATTCTTTACCAATAATGGATTAATTACTGCGAAAAAATAAACACCTAAAATATTGCAATAATTTTAACTTTATGTTATATTAATTTGTAGAATAGAGTGTTACATATATTTACACTCTATTTTTAAATGGATTATATAAAATAGATATATTTATTGGGGGTAATTTAATTGGAAAAATTAGTAGTAACTGGTCCTACTTCGCTAAAAGGTGAAGTAACCATAAGCGGAGCAAAAAATGCAGCAGTAGCAATATTGCCAGCAACACTTTTAATAGATGGTGTTTGCACTATTGAAAATTTACCAAATATAAGTGATATTAAAATTTCATGTACAATACTTGAAAAACTAGGAGCAAAAATCACTTGGAATAATAAAAACAGTATTACTATTGATACTTCAAACATTACAACCACAAAAGCACCTTTAGATTTAACTAGTAAATTTAGGGCTTCTTACTATATCATAGGAGCCATGCTTGGTAGAAAAGGAGAAATAGAAGTAGGAATGCCTGGTGGTTGCAAATTAGGTGCAAGACCAATTGATCAACACATTAAAGGTTTTGAATTATTAGGTGCTAATGTAACAGTAGAAAAAGGAAAAATCTATGCAAAAGCAAAAAAGCTAAAAGGTAGTCCTGTTTACATGGATATTGTATCTGTAGGAGCAACCATTAATGTTATGCTAGCTGCTGTTCTAGCAAAAGGAACTACTATTATTGATAATGCTGCTAAAGAACCCCATATCGTAGATGTTGCAAACTTTCTAAACACAATGGGTGCTGATATTAGAGGTGCTGGAACAGATGTTATAAAAATTAATGGTGTTGAAAAATTACACGGAAATGCCACATATTCTGTTGTACCAGACCAAATTGAAGCAGGAACATTTATGCTAGCAGCTGTTGCAAGTAGGGGCGATTTGCTAATTAAAAACTGTATTACAAAACATTTAGAATCAATTACTGCTAAAATTATAGAAATAGGCGGAAATGTAGAAGATTATAGTGATAGTATTCGCGTTTGGTGTAATAAAAGGCCAAATAAAGCTAATATTAAAACATTACCTTATCCTGGATTTCCAACAGATTTACAACCTCAAATGGGGGTAGTATTATCACTTGCAAATGGAACTAGTATTATTAATGAAAGTATATGGGATTCTAGATTTCAATATACAGATGAATTAAACAGAATGGGAGCAAAAATCACAGCACAAGGTAAAACAGCATTTTTTGAAGGTGTTAAAAAATTATATGGTGCTCCTGTATATTCTTCTGATTTAAGAGCTGGAGCAGCTCTTGTTATTGCTGGAATTGTTGCAGAAGGAGAAACTGATATTTATAACTTACAACATATTGATAGAGGTTATGAAAATATTGAAGAAAAATTTAGAAATATTGGAGCAAAAATCAAAAGAGTAACAGAATAATTTTTATAATAAACAAAGGAAAGAAGAGAAAAACATGCTAAATTTTTGTAGTTTATATAGTGGTAGTAGTGGAAATAGCTTACTAGTAGAAACAGAAAACACAAAATTATTAATTGATGCAGGTGTTAGTAGTAAAAAAATTGAAACTGCTTTGCAAGATATCCATATAGAACCTAGTTCGATTGATGGAATTTTAGTAACACATGAACATACAGACCATGTGCAAGGATTAGGTACTATTTCTAAAAAATTTGATTTACCTGTTTTTGTTAATCAAGAAACATTAGATGCTATGCCAAAACAAAAAGATAAAATATCATCCAAAAATATCAAAACATTTAAAATTGCAGATAAATTTGCAATTGGAGATTTAGAAGTTAAATCTTTTTCCATTCCACATGATGCTGTGAACCCTTGTGGCTTCAATATTTGGAAAGGAAACAAGAAAATCAGTATAGCAACAGATATTGGTCAAATGACAAATTCTATTTTAAAAGAATTAGAAGAAAGTCTATTTATCTTATTAGAAGCAAATTATGACCCAGATGTATTACGTTGCTCTTCTTATCCATTTCCTTTAAAAAATAGAATTGCAGGCCCAACTGGACATTTATCAAATGAAATGGCAGGGAAAACTATTTCTCATCTATTAAA
This sequence comes from uncultured Clostridia bacterium, assembly GCA_944389395.1. GTDB lineage: Bacteria > Bacillota > Clostridia > TANB77 > CAG-508 > CAG-269. Next base: position 7,075 of record CALXME010000004.1, read on the forward strand.
ATCAGGATTAAAAAATGCAATGCTTGGTCATTTAAGTAAAGAAAGTAATTTTCCAGAACTTGCTTATCAAACAGTATTAGATGAATTAATCTCTAATAATTATGATGAAAATACATTAACATTAAGTGTTGCAAGTAGAAATTTACATAGTAAATTAATCACTATATAGGAGGAGAACATGTTAACCATTCAAATTGTTTGCATTGGTAAAATAAAAGAAACATATTTAAAAGATGCCATTGCAGAATATACAAAAAGACTTTCTAAGTATTGTAAATTAACAATTCTTGAACTTCCAGATGAAAAAATACCAGAAAAGTTGAATTCATCTATTAGTGATGAAATTAAGAAAAAAGAATGTGATTCCATTTTAAAACATTTAAAAAAAGATTCTCATATCATCTGTTTAGATTTAACAGGAAAACAACTCTCTTCTGAAGAATTTTCTGTACATATTCAAAATTTATCTATGCAAACAAGCCACATTACTTTTATTATTGGTGGTTCTCTTGGAATAACAGAAGAATTATTAAAATTATCCCAAGAAAAAATTTGTTTTTCTAAAATGACATTTCCTCATCAGCTAATAAGAGTTTTTCTATTAGAACAGCTTTTTAGAGCTTTTAAAATAGCAAATGGGGAAACTTATCATCGCTAATATATAATGGTATTGTAGAGGAAATATACAAAGAATTTAAAATAAAAATAGGGGCTTTTTCTTTTAAAATATAAATTTAATAAAGGGGGAATATATTTCCTCTACAAATTTAAAAACTTTTTAAGATTTTAGAATTTCTTTTAGGATTTTTTTAGTAAGAATAGAAATTATGCATTTTCTTACGATAAAAAATAAAGAAATAAATATTAAAATTTTTGTAATCATACAATTTGTCCTATCTAGAATAAATTTTTTATCATTATACTCTCCATTTAGCTATTTGTCAACAAAAACTTTACGACAAAATTCGACAAACAATCACACTAACTAAAATACCAACTATATCAGCAATAAGAGAAGAAGCTAAAACAAATCTAGTTTTTTTTATCTTAACACAAGCTGTATATATTGCAATAGTATATAAAGTTGTTTCAGTAGAGCCCATAATAACAGAAGCAATTATTCCCAATGTACTATCTACTCCATAATTTTTCATAATATCTGTTGCAACAGCAATAGAAGCACTTCCAGAAATAGGTCTAAGCATAGCAAGTGGCATAATTTCGCTTGGAAATTGAATAATATTTAAAAATGGTGTAATAATATTAATAATCATATTTATTATTCCAGAAGCACGCAAAGCACCTATTGCCACAAACAATCCCACTAAAGTTGGAAATATACTAAGCACAATTTCTAATCCCTCTTTTGCACCTTCTAAAAAATTATCAAATACTTTTGTTTTTTCAATTAAACCATATAATACAATCCATAAAATAATAATTGGCATTGCTAAACTAGAAATAAAATTGACAAATGACATTAAAGTTTCCCCTTTTTACTAAATTTAATAAATAGTTTTGTTGATGCTATTCCGGCAACAGCTGCACAAACAGTAGCAATCCAAACAGGAAAAACTATACTTGTTGGTTCTTCTGAACCTAAAGAACTTCTTATTGCAATTACTGTTGTGGGAATAAGTTGAATAGAAGCTGTATTTAGAATAATGAAAGTTGCCATTGAATTTGTCAATGTATCTTTCTGAGAATTTTCTTTTTGCATAGACTTCATAGCTTTTAACCCTAATGGAGTAGCAGCATTTCCTAATCCTAAAATATTAGCTACCATATTCATGGCTATTTCTTGATAAACAATACTATTGCCTTGTATTTCTGGAAATAAAAATCGAATTACTGGTTTTAAAATTCTTGTTAACTTTTGCAAAATAGTTGTCTTACTTGCAACTTGCATAATCCCATTCCACAAACATATTGTACCTAATAAGCTAATACATAAATTAATTGCATCTTTTGTACTTTCAAAGATAGAATTATTCAAATTTTCTAAATTACCTGAAAAAATAGCATAGGAAAAAGACAAGATAATAAAAATAGGCCATATTATATTTAACATGCTAATCACCTATCTAAATTTTATTCTATCTTTCACTTTTTTATGACAATATAATTGACCTAAAACTATATTTATGATATAGTATAGGTGGATTGGATTATAAAATATAACTTGTTAAGGAGGATTATCAATGAAATCAACTGGAATTATTAGAAGAGTCGATGAACTTGGTAGAGTAGTTATACCAATTGAAATTAGAAATCAATTCAACATTGCAGAAAAAGACCCTATCGAAATTTACGTAGACCGTTCATCTATCATACTAAAAAAATTTGAACCTAACTGCATATTCTGTGGAAATACCAAAAATTTAATAGAATATAATGATAAATTAATATGTGAAGATTGTTCAAAAAAAATTGCAGATTTAGCAGAACAAAAATAATAATATCGATATTAAAAAAGCAGTGTATTCTATATTTAAAATCACTGCCTTTTAATATCTATGTTTATTTATTTTGAAATAAAATATTGATAAATCTGATTTTTATTAACATTTCTATCTTTTGCAATTTTCTTAATAATTTCTTTTTTTTCAAAACCTTGTTTCTCATACATCTTATAATGTTCATCTAAAGATAACTCTTTAAATAAATTGTCTTCTAGCACAACTTTATTTTTTTCTATTATTAAAACTATTTCCCCTTTTACTCCTTCTGTTTTATCTAGTAATTCACTTATAGTACCTCTTATATATTCTTCATGAATTTTAGTAATTTCTCTTGCTAAAACCACTTGTCTATTTCCTAATATTTCTTTCAAATCTTTTAAAGTCGCATTTAATTTATGAGGAGCCTCATATAAAATAACAGTCTTATTTGCATTTTTAATTTCTAATAATTTCTCTTTTCTCAATTTTTTATGTAATGGCAGAAATCCCAAAAAAGCAAATTCTTTTGTATCAATTCCTGATGCAATTAAGGCATTAACCATGGCACATGCACCAGGAATGGGAATAACTTTTATACCACAATCAATACAAGCTTTAATAATCTCCTCACCTGGGTCACAAATCCCTGGAGTTCCCGCATCTGATACAAGAGCAATGTTTTGACCTTCTTGTAATTTATGAATTAAAATATCTGTTTTAAGAGCTTCGTTATGCCTATGATAACTAATTAATGGCTTAGAAATTTTTAAATGATTTAATAATTTTAAAGTATGTCTTGTATCTTCTGCCGAAATTAAATCTACTTCTTTTAAAACTCTAATAGCTCTTAATGTAATATCTTCTAAATTTCCAATAGGAGTTGCTACAATATATAATTTTCCTAACATAACTTTGCTTCCTTTCTTTTTTCTATTGAGCTGATTGATAAATCTCTTTTATCTCTTTTGTATATTTACCATTTTCATCATATATATATAAATTTTTTTCTACCTTTAAAAAAGGTCTAGCATTTTTTATTCCTTTTATTAAAAACAAATTAGGCTCTTTGTTTTGTTTAGGATATACAAATCTAATATTTTTAGGCTCTATATTATATTTTCTCATACAATACAATATATCTACTAACCTATCTGGTCTATGTACCATATAGAATTCGCCTTTATCTTTTAAAATTTCCTTAGAAATTTTAATAAAATCTTCTAAAGTTGCCATTACTTCATGACGAGAAATTAATTTTTTTTCTTTCATATTTTTAATCCCTGAGTCTTTTTTCTGATAAGGCGGATTTGTAACAATAACATCAAAACTATTTTTTTCTAAATAATTAAAAATATTATTAATATTATCATTTATAATTTCAAATCTATCTTCTAATTTATTCAATTTTATACTTCTATTAGCCATATTAGCTACTTCTGTTTGGATTTCTACTCCTATCACTTTAGACAATTGTGTCTTTCCACAAAGCAAAATCCCTATAATGCCTGTCCCTGTTCCTAAATCTAAAACTTTTGCATTCTTTTTTATGTTTTTCGCAAAATCTGATAACAAAACAGAATCTATTCCAAAACAAAAACCTTCATCATCTTGTATTATTTTTAAATTTTTTAACCCCAAGTCATCAATTCTTTCTTTTTCTTTTATGTATTTTTCATTCATTTCATTATTCCTCTATAAATTAATTTACATTTTTAAAATGCTTGAACGCATTTATTTTTCTAGCATATTATATAATAAATATTAATTTTTGTAAAATATGAGGTGTTCTAAAAAATGGAAAATCAATATATGAAACATAACCAAAATGTTGAAAACTATCCGCTTAAAAAGAAAATCGATTTTAAGTGTTATCCTAAAAATACCATTAAATCTTTGATAGAAGTTGAACATTTTTTAAATAATTTTCATTATTATTTTAAATATTTTAAATTATATAAACTATTAAAATAATCAAAAAATATGTGTAGCCGAAACTACACATATACTATAAAAGTCTGATCGAAAATTAAAATCAAACACATTTTATAGTAAACACATATTAACACAATTTATTCCTTTTGTCAAACTAAGAATTAGTTCTTTAAATACATTTTTATGTAAAAAATACGATTTATGATAATCATTAGTGTTACTTATTTCTTTTATAAATATCAGTAAATTCTTCACTTGTTTGTCCTTCTATCATGAATTTAACACCATTTACTTCTGTCAATTCCGTCAAAGTATTTACAATACTATATATCATATTTTCTTTTTGCTTACTATCTTCTTTTGAATAATTTAAGAACTCTTTTGATAAATCTAAAATCAAACAATCTCCTTCTGTATAACTCCTTAAAACTTTTGTACCTTCTGGAATAATTTTAACAGCTTTTTCATTTTTAGGTCCTTCTATTAATAGATTAATCAATTTTTCATAAGGGTTATTCATAATTTCTTTAATATCTACTAATCTTGCTTCTGGCATTAATTCCCCATTTTCTTTGTCAGGAAAATATAAACTAACAATTGTCTGTCTAAGTTGTTCTTCTGTTATCTCTTCTTCAGGAACATATTCTTGATTAGATTCTTGAGTTTCTTTTTCTTTAACATATCGAATTCCAAAATAGCCAGCTATCAATATTATTACTAATAAAATTGAAAAAATGCAAATTATTTTTTTATTTTTCATCTTATTCCTCCTCATTCTTTTTTACATTCTATTATTTGTTTGTCCTTTTTAGAACTAAAATTAGTCAAAGTAAACATTTATTTCGTTTTCTTCCCATTATTTACCATTTGACAAAATGCTCTTTTCCGTATACAATTAGGGTGATTAGATATAAAATTTTATGAACAAAAAAGGAGTTCTTGTCATGGAAAAAATATTACATGTTGGATTAGATGTTGGTTCAACAACCGTAAAAATAATTGTAATGGATGAAAATAAAAACACAATATATAAAGATTATAAAAGACACTTTTCAGATACAAAAAATACAGTTTGTCATGTATTAGAAGAGCTTTTATTAAAATACCCTTTAAATAAATTCACATTAGCTTTAACTGGTTCTGGTGCAATGTCTGCAGCAAAATTCTTAGGGGTAAACTTTATTCAAGAAGTTGTTTCTTGTAAACGTGCTGTTGAAAAATACATACCAAAAACAGATGTAGTAATTGAATTAGGTGGAGAAGATGCTAAAATCATTTACTTTGACCAATCTATTGAACAACGTATGAATGGTACTTGTGCAGGTGGAACAGGAGCGTTTTTAGACCAAATGGCTTCTCTTTTACATACAGATACTGCAGGATTAAATGAACTTGCAAAAGGATATCAAACAATTTATCCTATAGCTTCACGTTGTGGAGTTTTTGCAAAAACTGATATTCAACCTTTAATTAATGAAGGAGCAGCAAAAGAAGATATAGCTGCTTCAATTTTCCAAGCTGTTGTAAATCAAACAATTAGTGGTTTAGCCTGTGGTAGACCTATCCGTGGAAATGTTGCGTTTCTAGGTGGTCCTTTAAATTATTTGTCAGAATTAAGAACTAGATTTATCGAAACTCTACAATTAACACCTGATGAAGTCATTGTTCCAGAAGAAGCTCATTTATTAGTTGCCAAAGGTGCTGCTTTAGACTCTATAAATTCAGAAATAATCACAACAGATGAATTAGAAAAGAAAATAGAAAATCTAAGAAATTCGCAAGATAATACAACTCAACCTTTAGAACCACTTTTTAAAAGCAAAGAAGATTACGAAAGTTTTAAGGAAAGACATGATAAAGACAAAGTAGAAAAAGCAGATTTAGCAAGTTATGAAGGAAATTGTTATTTAGGAATTGATGCTGGTTCTACCACAACAAAATTAGTATTAATCGACCAAGATGGCAAATTACTTTATTCTTTATATGGAAGTAATGAAGGAAATCCATTAAAAAGCGTTATGAATATGTTAAAAGAACTATATAGTGTATTACCTCCAAAAGCCATCTTACGATATAGTGGTGTTACAGGATATGGTGAAAAACTAATCCAAACAGCTTTAAATGTAGATTTAAATGAAATTGAAACAATTGCCCACTATACAGCAGCTAAAACATTTGAACCAGATGTTACTAGCATTGTAGATATTGGTGGTCAAGACATGAAATATATTAGAATGAAAAATGGTTCTATTGATAATATCATGCTAAATGAAGCTTGTTCATCTGGATGTGGTTCATTTATTGAAACTTTTGCAAAAAGCTTAAACTTAGAAATTTCAGAATTTGTAAAAGAAGCTATTTCTGCTAAAAGACCTGTCGATTTAGGTTCTAGATGTACTGTTTTTATGAACTCTAAAATTAAACAAGCTCAAAAAGAAGGATATAGTGTAGGAGATATATCTAGTGGTCTTTCTTATTCTGTTATTAAAAATGCTATACAAAAGGTAATGAAAGTAAGAGATGTAGAAACACTTGGAAAACATATTGTAGTACAAGGTGGTACTTTTTATAATGATGCTGTTCTTCGTGCTTTTGAATTAATTGTTGGAAAAAATGTAGTAAGACCAGATATTGCAGGTCTTATGGGAGCTTATGGTATGGCATTATTATCAAAAGAACAATATGAAGCAAACTTAGATATGGAATATACTTCTACCATATTAAAGGCTAATGAATTAGATAATCTACAAATAAAAGTAACACATACTCGTTGTAATAACTGTGAAAATCATTGTAAGTTAACTATCAACAAATTTAGCAATGGTCAAATTCATGTGTCTGGAAATCGTTGCGAAAAAGGTGCAGGAATTATAACAAAAGGAAAAAAATTACCAAATCTAGTACAATATAAATATGAAAGATTATTTGATTATAAACCATTAGAGGAACAATTTGCTACAAGAGGAACAATTGGAATTCCTAGAGTATTAAATATGTATGAAGATTATCCTTTCTGGTTTACCTTTTTAACAACATTAGGTTTTAGAGTTGTTTTATCAGAAAAAAGCACTCGTAAAACTTATGAAAAGGGAATGGAATCTATGCCATCAGAATCTGTTTGCTATCCTGCAAAACTTTCTCATGGTCATATTGAAAGTTTATTAGAACAAGGAATAAAAACTATTTTTTACCCATGTATGCCATATTCTAGAAAAGAATATGAAAAGGCAGACAACCATTATAACTGCCCTATAGTAATTTCTTATTCTGAGGTATTAAAAAATAATGTAGAAGGACTAAAAGACCCAAATATCAAATTTATCAATCCATTTCTACCATTTGACAAAAAGAATTTAGTCCAAAAAGTATTAGAATTAGATGAATTTAAAGAATATAATTTCACAAAAGCAGAGTTAATGGAAGCAGCAGAAAAAGCAGAAAAAGAATATCAAAAATTTAAAAAAGATATTAGAGATAAAGGTTTAGAAACTGTACGTTATATGGAAGAAAACAATTTAAAAGGTATTGTTTTAGCAGGAAGACCTTATCATATAGATCCAGAAATTAATCATGGAATTGATACATTAATTACATCTTTAGGACTATGTGTATTAACAGAAGATAGTATTTCAGATAAAACAGAAGCCAAAAGACCATTAAGAGTTGTTGACCAATGGGTATTTCATGCAAGATTATATGCAGCAGCAGATTTTGTTGGTAAACATGATTGTTTAGAATTAATCCAACTAAATTCATTTGGTTGTGGTGTAGATGCTGTTACAACAGACCAAGTAGAAGAAATACTATCTAGTTATGATAAAATGTATACACTAATTAAAATAGATGAAGTAAATAACTTAGGAGCTGTTAGAATTCGTATTCGTTCCTTAATTGCTAGTATGAAAAAACGTGAACAAGAAAAAAAACAAGAAAAAGCAGATGGTGATTATGGTATACACAAAAATATATTTACAAAAGAAATGAGAAAAGATTATACTATTTTAATACCACAAATGGCACCTATTCATTTTGAATTAATTGAAACTGCTGTTGCATCTTGTGGATATAAAGTAAAACTATTAAGAGAATGTACACCAAAAACAGTAGAAACAGGACTAAAATATGTCAATAATGATGCTTGCTATCCTTCTATATTAGTTACAGGACAAATGATAGAAGCTCTTCAATCAGGTGAATATGATTTAAATAAAACTGCATTAATAATGTCCCAAACAGGTGGAGGGTGTCGTGCAACTAACTATATTGGATTTATAAGAAAAGCTTTAAAAGATGCTGGACTTGGGCATATACCTGTAATCTCATTTAATATTGTAGGTATGGAAAAAATGCCTGGATTTAAATTAACAGTACCTTTAGTTGAAAAATTATTGAAATGTGTTGTTTATGGGGACTTACTTCAAAAAATGCTTACAAAAAATAGAGCTTATGAAGTAAACAAAGGAGAAACTCAAAAATTATATGAAAAATGGATGGAAAAATGTAAAAAATTATTAATTAAATCAACAAATAAAGAATTTAAACAAAGTATTTATGATATAGTTAATGATTTTGAAAAAATAGAACTAGACACATCTAAAGAAAAACCAAAAGTTGGAATTGTAGGCGAAGTATTAATCAAATATCATCCATTTGGAAACAATTTTGTAGCAGAACTTCTAGAACAAGAAGGTGCAGAAGTTATCTTGCCAGATTTTATGGGATTTGCAAAATTTATGTGTACTCATAAAATTACTTTTAATAATTTATTAAATACAAATAAAACATCTTCTAAAATTATGAAAGTTGCAATCAAATTAATAGACATTTTAGAAAAAGATACAAAAATTGCTTTAGCAAACTCTAAAAAAGATTACTTACCACCTTGTGATATATGGCACTTAGAAGATAAAGTAAAAGATATTTTATCTATTGGTAATCAAACAGGTGAAGGATGGTTTTTAACCGCTGAAATGATTGAATATATTGAACATGGAATTCCAAATATTGTTTGTGTACAACCTTTTGCATGTTTACCAAATCATGTTGTTGGAAAAGGAGTTATAAAAACAATTAGGGAAAAATATCCTGAAGCAAATATTTCTCCTGTTGATTATGATCCAGGTGCTAGTGAAGCAAATCAAGCTAATAGAATTAAATTACTTATGACTGTTGCAAAAGATAATTTAAAAGCAAAAGAAAATAGTAAAAAAGCACTTGATAAAGAAAATTTAAAATCTGTTCCAGATTGCAATGCTAAAATATTATAATAATAACATAACCCAATAACCTTATTATCTAAGACGAACAAAAAATCCAACTCTTTCGAGCTGGATTTTTTGATTTATTATCTCAAAGTTAGTTTTTAAAATTCAAGAATAATTTTCAATTATTTTATTTCCCAATCTGGATGTTTTTGTTGTACAGATTCACTTTTTGTAAAAGCAATATGTCTTTGTAATTTTAATACATCTGTAATATCAACTCTACCATTTCCATCTATATCCATAACTGTATAAGCTTCTCCTTGTACTAACCAATCTTGATGTTTTATTCTAATATCACTACTTGCACAAGCTGCTACATGTCTTAACATTGAAATTAAATCTGATGAATCTATTTGTCCATCTCCTGTAACATCTCCTAAAAGTATATCTTCCTCATCATTTATTTCTATTACAGTTAAATTTGTAGAAACTGATTTTCCATTTTCTGTAGTAGCTGTAATAACTGTTGTTCCTACTGCTTTTATTGTAACTATTCCGTTTAAATTTACAGTTGCAACTTCTTCATTACTGCTTTCAAATGTGATTCCCATATTAGCATTACAATTACTTGGTATTAATCTTGTTTGCATTTGTAATGTAGGTACTCTACCTAATATAACAGTAGGATTAATTGTTAAGAATTCAATTCCTGTTGGTTCGATTTCTTTTGGGTCACTGTCTATTACTGTTACTTTACATGTTGCTTTTGTTCCATCTTGTGCTTTAACAGTTATTGTTGCTTCTCCTTTTCCAACAGCTGTTACATTTCCAGTTTTATTATCAACTGTTGCCACTTTTGTATCACTACTTGTCCATGTAAGAGGCATATCAGATGGTATTACACTTGCTCTTAATCTTTCTTCTTTTACACCACTTAAATCTAATTCTATTTCTTCTTTATTTAAAGTAAGTTTTGTTTCTCCTTTTGTTGTGTCTTTTACTGTTACTTTACATGTTGCTTTTGTTCCATCTGGTGCAGTTGCTGTTATTGTTGTTTCACCCATTGCAACTGCTGTTACTTTTCCAGTTTTAGAATCTACAGTAGCAACTTTATCATCTTCAACACTCCATGTTATTTCTATTCCATCTGGAGTAGTTGTTGCACTAAGTGTTTCTTCTTTTGTTCCATTTAAATCTAATACTAATTCTGTTTTATTTAATTTGATTATTGCTAAATCTGCATTTGCTGTTACATTATTTCCTGTTAAATCTACTCCTGCTGTTAATACTGTTCCATTTCCTACACTATCATAAATGTTTTGACTACCATCAAATGCTTGACTAGGGTTTACTTTTAAATTTCCTCTATCATCTTCTTGAATAATATATCTATAAATCAAATATTGTCCATTTGAATCTATTGTTTTTATTTGAGGATTTTTAATTTCTCCATCGCCAAAACTAATATTTAATTTTGGAGCTGTTTTTGTAAGTATTGGCACCCCTGTATTATTTGAGTATACTCTTTCACTAAATGTTACTTTTATTTCGACTTCTTCTCCTACTTTATATGAACCTTCTTGAGAAATTACTTCTATAGCTTGTACAGTTGGTGATATTGTATCTGCTACCACAGTAGGAGTAGTCCCCATTTCTTCTATTTTGGTTAATAATAACATTTTACCATCTTCATCAAATACTGTACCTTTAAAGTTATCTCCTTGTCCTAAAGCTAATTCTCCATTATCTCCATCTGTAATTTTATATGTATAAACTAAATTTCCTCCACTTACAGATTCAAATGTTGCTTCTTTATTTGCTGTGTTTGAATTGTTTTCATCAACAAAACTTATATATAATTTTGGAGCATTTACTTTTGTAATATCTTCTTTAGTTGTAGAAGCATATATATTTTTACTAAATGATACTTTTAATTTTATTTCTTGACCTATTCCATAAGTACCACTCTTAAGTGGTGATGTTACTGCCAAAGATTTTACTTCTAATGGTATTGTAACTTCTGGATCATCTGGGTCATCATCATTATCATCTCCTCCAGGATTATCTCCTCCTCCTGGGTTGTCGTCATCATCATCTCCTGAATCTCCACCTCCTGGTGTGGTTCCTCCGCCACCACCAGAACCACCTGAGCCATCGTCGTCAACTCCTGGAACTGTTTCTCCAGATGTATCAGGAGTCCAAAATTCATCTATTAGACCATCTATTTCTGAATATATATCTGGTTTATCATTATCACTAGCTCCATTAAATTGCCATACTAAAATATCTCTAAAAAGATTTGCTGGTACATTTTCACGTTCTACAAATTCACCATCTAATACTTCTCCTGTATATACCTGTGCTAATAATTTTTCAATTACTTTATTAACATCATCTTCATCCATATTACTTATATTAACACCACTTACATTTAATGCTTTTTTTGCCATACACACCCAGAAATTAGTATAATTATCATAAACATCATCCGGTTCTTGTCTTTCTAAAAGTCCTCCTCTATAAGCACTTCTAATCCATTTATTACGAGCTGTTATCCATTTCATCCATGATTGATATTTTTCCCAATTTTCGTTTATATATGTATATCTTACATACACTCTATCAAATTGCTTTAAAGCATTCATTAGTTCATCTGTCCAATAATAATCATCAGGTTTACCATCATTTACCCATTCTTCATAATCCTCTCTTAGTTCTTCAGCACTTAAAGTAGGAAAACCATCATAATATTCTTCTATGTTTGGTTCTTTTGGATTTCCATCTTCATCTAATGGATAATTTTTAAAATCGTCTAAAGTAGTGTTTCCACTATTACCATTATAACCTTGATATGGCTTTGGTCTTTCAGGTTTTTCATTAATATCTATATTCTTAGCTAAGCAATACATTCCTTCTAAACCTATAAATACCTTCTTACCAGCTTCTTCCCATAAAAATTCATGGTCATCTTCAATATTTCCAAAATCTCCTCCTTCCATACCCATTCTTTTAGTAAAACCAAATCCTAATCTATCTAAAAGAGTTTCTACTTGTTTTGCTACCTCTTTACTAACAGTTGGTATTGTAGATGGAGTTTGTGATTCTCCCCAATCTTCGTCATCATCCTCTTCTTTTTTATCTTCCAAAGCACGTTGTAAAACAGGACCTGAAACCAAATGTTGTGCAACTTTTAATACATCATTATTAGCACTTCTCAAAAAAGTACATCCACAAATACTTGCAATTGCTAAAACTGCAACTGTCGACGTACCTATAATAATTCCTTTTTTAGATTTCTTTTTTTGGTTTGGTTCAATTTTATCTAATTTCATAACCTCACTCCCTTTATCTCCTTAACATAAAATAATTACCTATCTTTATTTTACCACGTTTTAGTTAATTTGTAAATGCCACTATTGCTAAAATTCCTTAGAACCACGCTAAATTTCAGTTCTTCCCTTAGGGAAACCGCATTCTTTATTTTGAATTTTTTTATATTAAATTTATATGACAAATAAAATGTTTTTTTATTATTTTGGGTAAAAAAACGGATGTATCTAATACACCCGTAGTCTTTATATTAACTTAATACTCTAAATGACATTACAAAACCATCGTCTGTTAATTTCATTACTATTGTTTCTGGAACAGTCATTTTAATTTTTGCTGTGATGTCTGTTAATAAAATCTTTTGAATATGCAAGCCTGCCTCATTTGAATAATCTGATAAATTCACACCATAATAATATGGGAATTTTCCTCTCATATATTCTTCAAACCATTCTTCTGTTTGAAAGTATTGAGCTTTAAAAGATTCATCTAATACTGCATAAGCAGATTTGTAATCTCTGTAATTTAACATTTGGAACCATTTATCAACATTCATTTCTACTTTTCTTCGTTCATCTGCATTTTGATATCTTTGTTTTACTTCTTCACTTTCAATTGTGTAAGTGTCTAATTTTACTTGAAATTGCATTACTGCTGATACTTTAAAAATATAGCTATGTTTATATTGGTCCTGGCAAACATATTCTGTTCCTTCTTCTAGATTATTCACTTCATATTCTTTTGCTACATAACTTTGAATTTCTTCTTGATTTTTAGAAACATAGTTTTTAAATTCTTCTACACTTCCAAACCTTTTATTTCTATATTCTTCGTCTAACAATAAATATGCCATATCAGGATTTTCTTGCATTAATTTTTTATAATAAGAAAAATATTTTAATATAATATCATTTTCTTGCATTGTAGTATATGAGAAATAATTATTATCATTTAATTCAATTGCTGTATCTTCATCACTTAGAGGAATGTCTTTTACATTAGCATATTTTGAAAATTCAATAGGTGTAATATAAAAAGAACTGTTTGTTTTATCTACATCAACAACGAAATAACATTGTGTTTTTTCTTCTGTTTCCATATTTTCCATTTCGCCATATACTGCATATTGTGTTCTATAATTTCCTAATAATTGATACATTTCTAATGGTGTAAATTCCACTTTATCATTATTAGGTACTTTTTCTAAAACATTTTCAGTTGTAATTTCATTTTGAGATATATAATTTGGATTTAGAAAATTATATATAGCTTGTCTTTTACTTTTTTCGTCTGTAATTCCTTCATCTTGTGCATATAAAGTTGCTGCATTTGGCATTTTAGAACCTCTTACTGGTTGTAAAGAAATGTCTTCTATATTAAAAGAAATACTATTTAAATAATCTTGTATTGAATCCCCTACTGAAAAGAAAGTAGAATGGTCAGTTACAATTTCCTTTTCAAAAGAAGTAGGTGGTGTATTTCCTTGATCTAACTCTTTCTTTTCTTCTTGCCATTGATTCTCTTTTTGAACCAATGAAATAGCAATCATGATAATAATAAGCAAAACTAATATAATACTTACTAAAACAATAAGCCTTTTTAATTTTGACATATCATTAAATATATTTTTCATCAAAATACACCTCCTATTTCTTTCTTATAATAATACCAGGTCTTGAGTCACTAGCAGCAAAATTTGAAATATATGGTTCTCCATTTTTACCTAACCAGTGGCTTGATGAACCACAATCATATGTATATACGACACCATCTTTTACTTCTACAACAATTTGTGTATGTCCATTTGCTCCATCTCCCACACTTCTATCTAGGATATCTCCTGGTTGTAAAATAGACCTTACGTCTTGTCCTCCAGCTACTGGAATTACTTCAAATCCCATTCTTTCCCAATCTACTGTTTTTAAAGTTTCTGTAGTATGTTGCCATCCTTGGAATTCTTGTACTAAATGATTGTTTCCTGTTGCAACACCATATTCATATAATACCCATGATACATAACCACTACAGTCAATTTGTGTTCCGCTAGGTGGAGTCGTACTTCCTCCATAAGAAGTAAATCTTTGGCAAACTTCTAACCAAACTTCATAAGCTACATTTAAAAATTCGCCATCTCCCATACCATTAAACGAATCAGGGTCTAAAACTTCTCCGTTTGGTGTTTTGTATTTTCCAGTATCAAATAATTCCCAAACTAAACCATTTCTAATATTTTGTTTTCTTTCTTCTTCTGTTGTATCTCTATCGGAATCATCTACGTAAAATGGTCTTATATCACCATCTATTGGTAGTTTAAATTCTTCCTGGAATTTTTCTTTTTCATCTTTTTCATAATAATCTTGATAAGCTTCTGCAAAATTATCTGCATATTCATCAGACCATCCATATTCATATGCAATTGTAGCTAAAGCATCTATTTGTTCTTCTTCTAATTCTAAACCTATTTTTTCAATAGATTCTTCCACCTTATCTCGCCATTTTTGGATTTCCTTCCTCATAACTTGGTCTACAGTACTAGTATCCATCGTTTGATCCATATTGACGTAAGATTTAATATTATCAACACCTACTTCTAGGTAATGCTCTACAATTCTATCCTCATAACCATCTCCGGTGTTCCAATCTGTTTCATTTAATCGATGGAATATATTAAATCCAAAACCTCTACCATCAAATTCGTTTGTTATCATCTTATATTCTGGTTCGTCACCTGTTGTAATGTAATCATATATCTCTCCTTCATCAACAGAAACATGATTACTCATATATAAACGTAACGCATTGTTTTCTAAACCTTTGATGAATTCTTCTAATATAGTTGAACTTCCGTAAATTTTATTTAAGTCATTGTTCTTGTATACATCAAAACTATATTTTTCGTCATCCTCTTGAACGCCACTTTGTTGTTGTTTTGCTTTATTATACAAATATTTAGTTAAATCAATCATATTTACTGTCTTTTCGTCTTGGGATAATAATGCTTCCATCCAGCCTATATTAAACCTATCTAATAAGCCTTCAAAACTTAAAAATAAATCAATCACTTTTTGCTCATTAGATTCTTTTTCTTCTGTACCACTATCATATTTATTACTAATGGTTCTAACAGTTGTAATTTGTTTACTATCTACTTGAACATAGTTTCCTGAATTTCTTATATCTTCTTGACGACCTGGCAAAGCTTGTTCTGTAACATTAGTCGTATCACTCACTTCTCCATAAACACTAGCTGTTGTATTAATACCTTTTATTAATTTGTTTTTTTGTTCTCCATCTAACTCATCTTCGTCTATTTCTGCATCTTCTTCGCTACTAGCTTCTCTCACATTTGTTGCCACATAAACAGGAACACCAGATTCACTTCTATTACATACACAAGCTCCGTTATTTGTTGGTATATACATATCTACCCACATAGTAGGTCTCCAAGTTGGTCCCACGTCATCCACTCGATATACATTTCCTTCTATAATGATATAATCTCCATTTTGTAAATGGCTACCTGCTGAATGGAACATATCAGGATGAACTGCCACAGTTAAGTTTTCTGTTGCTGGTCTACCAGAAGCTGTTGCCGTTGTTCCAAAATTTCCAGAACCATCATCATTACATGCATAACAATATTCTGTTATTAAACAATTTCCTATTAACTCTCCTTGGTCAGCAGTTAAATCGTTTCCACTTACTGATGATTGTGTAAAAGACATTGTTGAATAACTAGAACTTTTCCAGAATTTCACAAACCAGCTATCTGCATAAGTTAATTCAATTTCATTACTTACGGTTTCTTTTACATCTACATCAGTAGATACTGTATTCCAATCTTCAACCAGTTCATTTCCAACACCCACAATTACTCTAGTTCGTTTTTCTTGTACATCAACGGTCGTTTGAACTGTTGTCACATTATCTTGTATCGCAATAACATATTCTGAATCTAAAGCTAAGTCCGCTAATTCACTAACAAACTCTGGATTATCTGTATGTACTAAAAAGTCTATCATATATTCTATTGGCATTGTATATTTATTCACTACAGCTCGATAATTAATTGGATTACTTGCTTCTATCTTTAAACCACCATCTGTAGTAAAAGACCAATTAGCAACAATCAATTTATAGGTATTTGGTTCTAAAGTGTAAGTCCTTAAGGCTTGCCTACTATTAGTATCCACATATTCTTGGAACTTCTCTGGTGATACATATCTTAAATCATAAATTTTTGAATTAACACCAGTAGATTTTGATGTTGTACTCATAACATTAGAAACACCATCTACCCCCATATTTTCAATTCCATAATATTCTAATATAGCAGATGCAATTCCTTTAGCATATTTCTTCAAACCTGCTTCATTTTCTGCACCAATTACTTCCATATCAGAAGCATTTGTCATGTATCCACCTTCTACTAAAACAGATGGAAATCCCCATTCAGAAGAACTACCAATTTCACTATTAGAACCCGTATTAGCCATAACACCTTTATCTTCTAATTCCATATATTCGGCAACATTTTTTGTGAATATATTTGCAAAGCTTTGAGATTCAGTATCTCCAGAAGTGTAATAAGCACTTACACCACTTGTATTACTATCTTCACTTCCATTAAAATGTATTCCTACATAAGCATCTACACCTTGTTCTTTAGCAAGTTGCATTCTTTCCCAATTTGGTTCTGAATATCCTACTTGAACAACACTAACCTCAGAAGAATATGGACCTAAATATTGTTCCACATAATCCGCTACTTTTGTTGTTATTTGATATTCTTTCCAGGTCTCTCCTGACGGTGTTTGTCCAGAATTTCCTTGTGTATAATATTTTGTTTGATTTGCTACTTCTTCTTCTGTTCCAGCATCTCTACTAATACCATGTCCTGCCACAATGGCTACTTTATGTTTTGCATTTGCATTAGTTCCACCTGAACTAGAACTATTTGTATCTATCATATCATAAATCATAGAAGACATTTCTTTAATATTATTTCTAGCCTCAGCTGTATTACTAACTTCATTAGACATAATAACAACTACATAAGGTGCACCATCTTTATATACAATTGCTGCATCATTTTCTACTGTGCTTAATTCTCCTGTCTTATTAGCTGTTTGCACCCCTGATGGAACACCAGCAGGAATTTTGCTTGTCAATGTTTGTGATTTTAAAATCTCAATCATTTCTTGAGAAGCACTTTCACTAACACATCTACCTCGATACATTTCTTCTAATAATTTTCCAACATCTAAAACAGATGTATAGTTATCTCCATTTTCTGTACCTTGTAACATTTTCCTATGTATTTGAGTAGATGTATATTCGTGTGAATTAATATAATTATTAATCTTATCAAATCCTAATCTATCAATCATCCTGTTTGCTGCATCATTGTCACTGTTATTAATCATTATTTTAATATCATCAATAACTTCTGCTTTATTTAATGTTCCTTTTTCTATTTCCTCATAAGCTGTTGCCATAATAAATAGTTTTATTAAACTTGCAGATTGCATTTGTTTATTATTAATATTTACTTTTATAGAGTTAGCACTTAAATTTTTAGCATAAACACTCCAAACACCATCTGTAGCTGTTTCGTCTATATATTCTTGAATTTCAGTTTCATCACCTGTACTATTAGACATAACCTCTGAGCTTCCTGTAGATGTATTTTTAACTTCTCCAATATTTTTATTTGGAGTTACACGTCTAATACGTATTGTTCCTTGAAACTCTCCTAAATTAACATTGCTAAATGAACCATCAAAAATCCAGAATGCGTCATAATGCACATTATCTAAAATTGTTTCTAACTCCCATGTATTTTTTTCTTTGCTAGCATCTCCTGGGTCATTAATAGATACTCTATTGTTTTCATCAATACCTGTTAAAACAATGAAATGTCCAAAGCTACCTGTAAACATACCTGTCTTCATGTGAGCAATAATAGGTGAACCATTACGCAAAGCTTCTATTACTACATCTTTTTCCTCTTTAGTGGCTGTTTGAACTTCTCCAACATCCCACTCTTCTGCTGCTGCTGCAAATAACGGACCATCAACTCCCTTCCCGTTAAAGTAGGTATCTCCTCCCCATTCTACTAGTTCTTCTACTGTTACTTCTGAATTTGTTAGGTATGAAAGTACCATAGCTGTACATACAAATCCACAACCATATTGAGCAACATTACCTCCTTTAGAAAAAGTAACATGAGCATAATCAGCCTGATATAATTTAGGAACTTCTGCATATCCAGATTCGCTTTCCTGGTCAGCTGGAGTAAAAGTACCTTGGAATTGTTCATAATATACATTTGCCCAGTGAATCCTATTTTCCATCATAGGAGTTCCTGGTCTCTCAAATGCTTCTGAAAAAATACGAGCTGCTTCTTCTGGTGAAGTTGCATTCGTCCATTGGTCATAAGCTGATGATGGTATAAATTGAAAATTAGCATACTGAGAACCACCTGGAGTCAATTCCATCAATAAGAAATCTAACTGTACATCTACATCAGTCCAATGTTTTCCCATTGCTGCTGCATAATTTTCTAGCTGGGTTCTTCTTCCATAAGACCATTGAATTAAACCAATTCCTTCTCCTGAACCCCCATTTTCTACAATGGCTGGGTTAAACCCTCCTGACTCTTGATGAATATTTCCCATTAGCCCTGCTACTGCAATCTCTGAAAAACCTTGTCCAATTAAGAAGTTCCAAGTTTTCTCTGCAATAGTATCTCCTGTATATCCAGAAGCACTACCACCACTACCTCCTCCAGAAACAGAACCTTTTAATAGAGGAAACTGATTTACTACTTCTGCTTTTATCATTTTCTTTAATAAATCTTTTGTAATAGACTTATACCCTATTCTCTGTATTTCTTTCACAAGCTCATCTATTTTTTCATCTGCACCCTCAACAAAATCATAATAAAAACCTTCTTTGTCATCTCCTTTTATCTCTATAAAATCCACCAAACTATCTACTTCTAATATATCATAAATAGTATCTATTGTTTTTTTTGCTTGATTTAACTGATTTGTCATTACTAAAGGTGAAAATCCACATAATAAAAACGAAAAAACAGTAACAAAAATAACTACAATAGCAATTCTTTTTCGTCTATTAACTTTAGCTTCTTGAGTTTTTTGAGCAGTCCCTTTTCTTTTTATATCTCTACTAGCATCTCCTGCTCTTTCTTCTGGTGGTTGCATATTTTTTTCATCAGCCATATACTCACCTCTTTTTTTATATCTAATTACTTCTAATTATTGCAAATATATTTCTATTTCCATTTTTCCTTTTTCTGCCTCTTCTTGGTGTAATGCTTGATCTAAAATAATATCTGAAAAGCCCAAAGAAACAATTCTTTTCTCTCCATTAAATGTGTTATTAAATTTTATTCTTATTTTTTTAGATTCTCCTGCCTGTACTCTTAAATCTTCATCCGTGTTTTCATATAAAAGAGCTTGTATCTTTAAACCATCATTATTTTTTACATATACAGAATTATCTTTTTCTCTTGTATCTAAAATAATTTCTTTTGAACTATCATTAGTTACTTCTATTTCATAAATTTCATAATCTAAATAAGTTTCTACATTATTTACTTTAAATTGAACCTTATTGGCTTCTGCTGTTTTTCTAATATTATTTGCTCTTATGAAATTATGAATATTAACTTTGTACACATCGCCTTTTTTTAACACAGTAATATAATCTTCTAAATAATGATTTGTAAAATCCAAACCAGCTGAAAGCATATTATCATAAAATCTTACTTGATATACATAAGTATTATCCGTAGAAGACCATGATTGAAAATCATATATTTTATCATATAAGTCCTGGCAATATTTTTGTTCAAATCCTTCTAAAGTAGGATATAAAATTTCTTTGCAATCTTCTGTTAATAAGTTATATGCTTGTTCTACCTGTTTGCTCGTTACATACTGTATAAACTGTTCTAACACACCTTGTACTTCATCTTTAATATCTTGATCTACACTTCCACCTGTAGTTATAGACTGTGCGGCTTCGTTATAATCCACTACTTCTGATGGATTTTCTTTATTAGATGCTTCTTGTAATTGTTTTGAATATTGTTCCATATTTTTATTAGCTTGTTCTTGATATACCTTATTAATAACTCCAATAATAGCTATACAAAATATAACTATTATTAAACTTATCCATATTATTCTTCTATTTTTATTATACAATCTTATAATTTTTAACATTTTTACTTCCATTTCTCTATATTATCATTATTTTTATTTCCAGGTTGCTTTGGTTGTACTTTATAAACATCTCTTAAAGCTTTTTCGATTAATTTTTCAGATTTAACACCATTAGCTCTCAATAAATCTTTTACTTCCTTTTGTGCCTTCTCATTTTTCTGTAAATCAGGATAACTTTCCGCAATTTTAGCAACCAATTGCATTTTTTCAGATGACCATTTTTCATTAACAGCAACTTGCGCTGTATTTTTAATTATTTCTTCGTTCTTTATTCCAGCAACTTTAACTAAAACTTTTATGTTTTCACCAGTTCTAGTATCTGTTGATTGTTGTTTAGCTCCTGCTAATCCAGCACCTAAACTAGCACCTCCTAATGGCGTTGCTATCATCATTTTATTGTCCCCTGTAGCAGCCGACATAAAAGCTGCTGCCGGAATAGAAGCTATTGCACCCACAGCACCTGCTAAGCCTTTTTTCACCATATCTTCTACTTCCTGTGCTCCATCTTTTTTCTTCAAACTTTCAATTTTTTCAGATTTTTGTTTTGCTTCCTCATAAGGTGAATTTTGTCTATTAATTGCTCCATCTTCTGGTTTATTATCTGTACTAGGTTCTTTATCAGCATTAGGGATATCATTAGTAGTATTAGAAAATGTATTTGTTTGATTATCCTCTGTATCAGTATTTCGTCCCTCGCGTTCCACGATTTCAATTCCATCTTCTAACTGTGCTATACTCCTATAAGCATTATTATCTACCTCTGGTTCTACAAAATTATTTCTTATATTTTCTGTAGCTTTTTTTCTTCTCATTTCTTCTTTGTCACCGTGAATCATCTAAATTTCTATCATCCACTTTACTTCTAAAATCATCCAAACCATTAGAATTATTAACAACTGTATTATTGACATTTACTACTGAATTATTTGTATTTCCACTTCCTTCTGTGCCTTCACCGCCATTTACTACATCTTCTACACCATTACCAACAGCTCCTGTTACTTTATCAAAAACTCCTCCAACAGCTCCTTTAACTCCTTTAGCTAGCCCAAATCCTGCCTTAAAAGGTGAAGCCAACGCAGAAGCAGTTCCCACTGCTGCCGCTCCTAATCCTGCTGTTCCTACAGTTACTGCCGCTTTTGCAACTCCTCCTACCACTTTTGAACCTAGTCCTAAAATACTTCCCAAAAGTGCAACATCTCCTAAAGAACTTGATGTTAATTGTGCTTGATCAATCTTGAACATTTTCTTTATCCATTTTTCCGCAGTTGACATGAATAAAAGTGCAACTATTCCATAAATTGGATTTTGTACTACTAAAGACATAGCAGCACCTACTAATGCACAATATAGCACTAAATGAACTGGTTGAAGAATAGCATTTATAAAATATTCTTTAAGCCACATATCAAAAGCTTGTGAATGTCCATCTTTTATTTTATCAATAGGATATGTAAGTGCAACTAATGGTGCAATCATTGTAAAAAACGCTAAATATAATGCCCTTTTCATGTAAATAAACGTATATCTTAAAGTAATACCTATAATACATAAATACATAATTGCATAGCCAATACCTTCTGTCCAAGCATTTGATTGAGCTGCAAATCTAATATATCCTGTAAATGTAGTTCTAAATATAGTACCATCATCTACAGCAATAATAATTCCACTATTCATTGCATTACTAAGTAAATCTGTTATTTTTTCTGCTAACATCATAATTCCAGCCATAATAAAATGCATAAAAAATACTAAACATAATGCTATAAACCAGTCTTGTAATCGCTCTTTATATTTTGCTTTTTCTGATACTGTACCAATTACTATTCTAATTCCTATATACACTAAAACAGATAATAAACCTACAATAGCAATATTCCTAAAAGCTCTATACCAACTTGCAATAGTTGGACTTATGGATTCTGCAAAAGATGTTGCTTCTCTTTCTGCCTCTTCTGAATCCCTAACAGGTGTATATTGATGAGGATTTATATAATTAGCATCTAATGCTGCAATTTTATTTGAAAATATACTTTCTGGGCTATATAAAATATTAGGTACCTTCCAATGTCCTAGTAAACCATTTTTTAATCCTGAATCAGCTGCTGTAATCAGCATAGACCCCCTAGCATCTTCTGGTCTACCATCACTTAAAGCATCTACGTCACTTTGATCTGCATATAACCATGAACTAGTATCTTCCAAATTATCATTTCTATTGCTAATCATTGTACTGACCCAAAAATCCATATCTCCTAGCAATGTAACTTGCATTAAAGACATAGCAACATCTCCTAATGCTACAAATAAGCGTCCTAACTCCATTAACAAATTTCCCGGAATATTAGTCCATGCCCAACTTGTATCTCCAGAAGAATCCGTAGAAAAACCAACAATAGAAGCTACTGAATTAAATGGCTTACTAACCCAATCCCACAATATTGAACCTTGTGATTTTGTAGCATACACTTTAGATGGTACAAGAGTAGTTACAAGTACAAAGATTATTGTAATTAAAATTATCATTTGTTTCAGAAATTTATTTTTCCAAATCTTCATCATTGCCTCCTTATTTTCCTTCTTCTTCTTTTCTTTGTCTCATTTCCATTAATTTATTAACATTTGTTTCTACAAACTCAAATTCTTTTGCAGTAGGCGTAATTTGAAGAATTGCCGTATCTGAACCAACTTTTAGTAAGCCTTCTCCTCTTGAACAAGTAACCAAAAATCCAGCTTCCCCTTCACTTAATTTAAACACCTCTTTTAAATATTCAATTTCGGATTTATCTTGCGCTAAAAACAACTTTGTATCTGAAGATGTAAGAACAGCTTGCGCTTCTGCTTTTTCATAAAAATCTTGAAATCTTTGTGAAATAATAGCCAAAGATACATTTCTCTTTCTAGCACGTCTAGCCATCGTATTTAAGAAATCTACTGCTTCTGGATATGGTAATAACATCCATGCCTCATCCACAATTACCCTTTTTTTGCTTGCTCTTGTTCTATCTTCACTATTTTTCTTAACATATTTTTCCCATATCCAAGAAAGTAATATTTGTTGAGCCAATGGTCTTGCAAATCTTTCTTCCAATTGAGAAATATCCAAATTAATAAAAGGTGCTCCTTCTAATAACTCAAAAGTAGATTGTCCATCAAAATATGCCATTTGACCATTATATTCTCTTATGTATTGCTTCATAACTTTTAATAAATAGCTATAATGAGAAGCATAATCTGGATTTGTATTCTCTGCTGCTTTTTGTTGCATTCTTTTATACCAACTACCAATGGTTGGCATTTCCTTTTTCTCATTATATAATTTATCACCTTTTTGTAACTCTCTACCTGGTTTATACAAACTACTTGGAGAATTGGTAATACCAATAGCCGCATATTCTTCTGCAACAGCTTCTGCAATTAATTGTTTTGTAAGTTCATTTACTTCTTCACTTCTTGTACTACCTCTTGCCATAGTAAGTAAAGCCTGTGTTACGTCCTCTACTTTATTTTCTACATTTAATACTAATCTTTCTCTTCCTGTAATTTCATCTTTTACTTTTTCTGTTTCCAAATCAAATAAATTAATAATTGTAGGTGAATTTGGACTTAACACTACATTAATTCCACCTAAACTCTCTGCCACAATAGTATACTCACCTTCAGCATCTAATGCTAAACTTTCTATTCCCATCAATACAGAAGATCTTGAAATTAAAGTTTTCATCGTAACAGATTTACCAGCTCCTGATTTAGCAAATATAACCATGTTATAATTGGTTAAAGAAGGATGAAAATTATCAAACAAAATTGGTGTTCCTGTTTGCTTATTAAATCCTAATGGTACTCCTGTACTATGTCCTACCTCTGACATGGTAAATGGAAATACAGTTCCCATAGAACGACTATCAAAAGAATGCGTCTTTTTTAATTGGTCTTGCATTAATGGCAAATTAGATTTAAAAGACTCTTCTTGCATTGCCCATGCATTTTTTACTTCTACCAATGTTTTTGCCATTTCTGTAGATAACATTTTTGTTAATCTATCTAACTCTTCTAGATTATAAGAAAATAAAGTAGAAATAACAGAAGCATCATACATTTTATTAAATCCTGCTGCTATTTCATCTCTCAATTGTTCTGCTTCATATCTTTTTTGTGCCAAAGTTCTCTCTCTGTTGATATTTCCTTTATCTGCTGCCACAATTCTTTCTGTTTCTAACTCATTAATGGTTTTATTTAATTCGCTTTGAGATATAGACTCTGGAATAGGTGTAATATAAATGCTAGTATTAATATCTCCAAAAAAGTACAAATCCCTAAATAAAGATGGGAAATTACACATACGTGGAAGACCTGATACGAAAAAACTTCTAGCATATCTTTTCGTATTAGAAATTAACTCTAGCCTATCCGTATGGGAAGCATCAATTCCAGCAGGAGCAATCAATTCTTTAATCGTCTTTTTCTTTAACATTCCCAATCTATTTTCTTGAGGTACTTGTTTTTGTACTTCCGCTTGTTTATTTTTCTTTTTCATGCTTTACTTCCCTCCTTTTTAGTTCTCCTTGTTCTTGTCGTTTTAGTTTTCTTTTCTTGTTCTTTTTTCTCTTCCTCTTCTAATTGTTTTTCTAATTCCCTAATAGCTTCTTGTGCCACTTCATCTCCAATATAATCTTTATTTTCTTCTAATATCAATTTAGCCATTTGTTGTACCAAATCATCTTTCTCTTCTTCTTTCTTTTCTGCCATTTTTTGTAGTTTTGATTTTGCCTTTTCAATATTTTGATTTGCTAAGTCAATAGCTTCATCTTGAATTTGTTTATCTAGTAATTGTAATTTTTTCTCAAATACATCTGTAGAAACACTATACATTTCCATTAATCCTGCTCTAATTTCTTTTTCTAAATTATAGGTTTCTGCTTCATCTCTGTTATAAGCCATATATAATAATTCTGCTAATTCTAAAGAATTTAATATTCTACCTGTAACAGAACAAGATGAAAGTGTTCTAATCAAAGATTGTGCTTTCGTATATAATTCAGAAAAGGCCATTCCTCTTACTTCATCTTTATCATAATTGTTATTTCCTAATTCGTCTGCCGAATACGCTATAACAACATAATATTTTTTATTTAAAACATTTCTATTTTTACTCATCTTTTCTGTATTTCGAATAATATCAATTCCATAATCCAATAAATTCTTTTGCCTTGTAATTTCTAACTCTACTTTTTGAATTTGCTCATCAGAATAATAATCAGCTTCTTTCATTTTCTTCAATTGATATTCCAAATCTTTATATTTATTTTCTATTTCTTTTACTCTAGCTTTATAAGTTTCGATACTACTTTCCAAATTAACAGTTCTAGTTTGGATATAAATTTGTATTGGATGCCTTAATGTATTTAAAAATTGTTGAAATCCTTCTTCTACAGAAACCTTTTCTACATTAGACATCAAATCATAATTAACACCCTGGCATTCTACTACCATAATAAACCTTCTACCATTTTTTTGTTCTATCATATTATCGATAATATCATCAAATTCCATAAAATCAAAAATAGATTGTTTTCCATACTCTGCAGTAGTTTGTTTGGTTTTATCTTTTGTCGTATCTGAAATTTCTTCAGATTTTGCTTGTGGTACCTTTTTTTCTTTTTTATTTGCTTTACTTCTTAGAACAAAATAAACCACCAATAATATTGCTAATATCACTATCATGAATGCTAATACTACTGAAAGCATTGTTGTTAATGTATTATTTTCCATTTTTCTTGCCTCCTTCTACTTCTTTTGTTGTTTTTGTTGCCTCTTTGGTATAAACATAATATTTGTTTTTATTTCTTTTAAACATAATAGCTCTTTTTATAACTTCATCTATTTGTTCTCCTGCCGCCAACCTAGCATCTTTTAAAAATGGCAAATCTGGCATTTTAAAGGTTGCAATTCCAAAACCTATAAAACCAAATACACCTATAAAGATATAACCTAATATATCTAATCCTATTAAAGAGAATATAAAATTAAAAACAGCTCCTATTAATATTCCTACTCCTGTATATGCTATTGCTTTATATGAGAATATGTATAATATTCTTCCTTCTCCTTTTACATTTCTAGGTATGTTATAACTCATATTTTACCTCCTAAAAATAATCTATTTTTCCTTATATTTTATTATAACAAAAAAATGCAAAAATTGTAACATTTTTGCATAAAAAACATAATTTTAATGGTTTTGTAATATCTTTGTAAAAAAATAAAAGAACAATTTATTACAAATCGTTCTTTTATGTCCACTTTTTTTATTATGTCCAAGATTGTCCTGCCATATTGAAGATAACAGTACAAATTGCACCAGCCCCAAATACGAACAAGGCACCAATAAAATATGGAAGTAATGTTTTCTTATATTCTGCTTTTTCTTCTGCACTACCCATCATATATTTAACACCTAATACAATTAAGATAATAACTGCAAGAATAGATGCTCCCATAGACACAATACCTAATATATTTTGTCCAAAGTTTTGAACTTGTGTTGTAGCTGTTCCTGTACTTGCTTCAAATTTACTAGGATCAAATCCTGTTTGAGCTGCAAGAGATAATGTTGAACTCATCATTCCTGATATAGTAATACCAAACATTGTTAAATTTCTCCATAATTTTTTCATATTCTTCTCCTCCTATATTTCAAATTATATTAATTTCCTGTTGGAATATTAAAAACAATCTATCATATATATTATAACATTAAAAAACAACATTTGCAACATTTTCATAAATTTGTCATATTTTTGACATAAAATCATGTTATATTTATCATTACTTCATATACCACTTTTAATAAATTCGTAATACCAAACACCATCATAGCACCTATAAAATACGGTAATAATGTTTTCTTATATTCAGCCTTTTCTTCTACACTTCCCGTCATATATTTAACTCCTAAAACAATTAGACATATAACAGCAGCTAATGAACCAACTAACTGAACTACACCAAGAATAATACCTACTTTATCTTGAAAAATATCCGAATTTCCACTTAATTCACCGTATTGTTCTAAATTTCCCAAAGAAGCACTTACGTCAAAAGCTAGACAAACATTAGGTATGAATAAAAAAATTATTAATATAATTCCACATATACTTGTCCATAATTTTTTATTAATCATTTTCATCACCCATTCCATCTAATTTATATACTAGCTAACAAAGTCACTGCAATCTTCCAAATTCCTAATGCACCATATATAGAAGCACATCCAATAACATAAGGTAATAACATCTTTTTATATTCTGCCTTTTGTTCTGTACTTCCTATCATATATTTTATACCCAAAACAACCCCCACTACGATTGTTACAGCTGTAGCTGCAATTAATAAAACACTGAATAAATTGCTTGAAAAATCTTGTAATTTTCCTTGATCTAATTCAAAAGTTGTTGAGGAATCCGACCCTATGGTTGCACCTTTCTCACTTTCAAATTTTTCTGCATCATTAATCATATCATCTAACCCTTCTTTTGCAGTACCATCTTGCATAGTTGGTTCTCTATAAATAGGATCTTTTGCATTTGAAGTAGTAGGTATCATAAATATTAAGGTTACCATTAAAGAAAAAATTAAGATTATTATTATTTTTCTCTTTTTCATTTTCATCACCTTTACCCCTATTATTTTAATTATAGCTTAATTTTCAACTTTTTTCAACTATTTTCCTCATTAATTTTTCGCAAAAAAAAAATAATATAAAGCAAAATTTACTTCATATCATTTTATAAAAGATTTTATTAAATTAATTATTTTCCAAATTTTCTTGAACTTCCTTTTGAAATTCAAGAAAAAATTTCTTTATATCTTCCCAATTATACGTGACAAAAGTATTAGGCAATATTTCATCTTCTGCATCTTCAAAATAACTTAATCCCATAATTATATTTAAATAGTTTACATTATCTCCACACTTTTGCATTAATCCATTTACTAATTCGCTTGTAGCTATATTGCATTTTTCTATAATATTATATAAATCAAAAAAATCTTTTTTTGCTCCTCTTCCACCTATTGCAACTATTTTCATTACTGCAATATCTAAAATACTTGCAAGCTTTAAATTTGGCATTTCCTATACTTTCTAATTCATTTAATAATACTTCATTATTAAACTCTCTTTGCACGCAAAAATCAAAATCATAAGACTCTCTTAATCCTAACTGTAATGATAAAGCAGTTCCGCCTATCATATAATAATCATCTATACTAACTACTTCCGATATTTTCTTTAATAATTTATATCTACTTTTATCAAATATATTCCAATACATTAGCTATTCACTCTCCAATATTCATAATTCATGCCTTGTACCCATCTATAATACGCCATTTCTTCTTTTCTCAAATTAAATTGTTGCCTTAAATAATTTGCAACTAACGGCTTTAAATCTCTACTTTTTATTGCTACTTCTTTTATATCTTCTTTGCTATATGTTTCTTTTATCCATTTTATTGCTTTTAAATCCCCATAACAATATAGTCTTGATATTATATATCTTTTATTTTTTCTTATATCTAATTCCTCAAATTTAGTATCCCAAAAATACTTTTTTAATTTCTCTGGCATTATTACACCTCTTACCTCTTTTTTTATACTTGTATATTATATCAAAATCAAATTTATTTTACAATAAATATCTTAATTTTCAAATCACGATATTTTAACGATATAAATTTCATCTTAACTCATCTTAACTCATCTTAACTTTATGTATGAAAAAAGTTTAACTTTTTAATTCAGTCAAAAAAAAATAATATAAAGTATCAATGCTTTATATTATTTTTGGCGGAGATGAGAGGGTTCGAACCTCCGCGCCCCTTTCGGGACCTAACTGTTTAGCAAACAGTCCCCTTCACCACTTGGGTACATCTCCATTTTATAAATGAAAAGTTAGATATTTATATATTTATATCTAACCCTTCATTGTTTGGCGGAGAGGGTGGGATTCGAACCCACGGTACGCTATTAACGCACGCCAATTTTCAAGACTGGTGCCATAAACCAACTCGACCACCTCTCCGTATCTTAACGACAGTATTTATATTAGCATATTTCACTGTCGCCTGTCAATACATTTTAACCATTTTTCAAAGTTTTATTCCAATTTTATAATTTTATCAGAATTAACAGCCTTTTCAATAGCTTGTTTTTCTTCTTCTGAAATAGTATAAGAGGAAACACCATCTTTTACTGGTTTTGCATAAATATTAGACATTTCTCTAGAATAAATTCCATTTAATACAACCCCATTATTTTTATCATCTAATAATGCTAAAGCAAAACTCAAATCGCTACCAGTATCTTTAAAAGCATTATATCTAACAATTCCAACTTTTTGTATACATTTTGCTAAATCTTCTTCTAAATTTTTTATTCCTAATAATATTTCTGAATTTTGTTTTTCGACTTTTTCAACACGATACATATAAGTTTCTAAATCTTCATAGATATCTTTTCCATTTCCAAGCTTTTTCAAAAAAGTGTTATATTTTTTTTGAATATTAGATAACTTAATAATTAACACAAAAAAACCTATTATTAATATAATTCCAACAATAGCTGTTATAATAAGAAAAGTATCTGTTTTCAAAAATTCCATAATTTCTTGCATATTCTCATCTCTTTCCTTTATTTAATTAAATCTAAAATTCTAGCCAAGTCATCATTAGAAGTATATTCGATTACAATTTTACCTCTTCTTTTTCCAGGGTCAATTCTAACTTTTGAACCAAAAAATCCTTGAAATGTTTCTTCTATATTTTTATATAAAATATGATTTCTTTGTTGTTGCTCTTTTGTTTCTTTTATTTGTGCCTTTTTTTCTAACTGTCTTACTGTTTGTCCTCTTTCTTGTAATTGAATTGCTGTCATATATTGTTTTTCAGGGTCTGTTATTGCAAGTAATGCTTTACATTGTCCTTCTGATATTTTTCCGTTTTTTGCCATTTCTAAAACTCTTGGTTCTAAATTTAATACTCTTATCCAGTTAGCAATTGTACTTCTTCCTTTTCCTAGTTTTTTTGCTACATCTTCTTGGGACATTCCGTAATTATCAATTAGAGTTTTGATTCCTAATGCTTTTTCGTAAGGATTTAAGTCTTCTCTTTGCATGTTTTCTATTAAAGAAATTTCTGAATTTATTTTTTCATTATCTTCTCTAATAATAACAGGGATTTCTGTTAAACCTGCAATTTTAGAAGCTCTCCATCTTCTTTCTCCTGCAATTATACTATAATATCCTTCTTTTTTAGTAACAACTATTGGTTGAATTAAACCATATTCTTTTATAGATTGTGCTAGTTCTTCTAATGCTTCTTGGTCAAAGTTTTTCCTTGGTTGTTCTCTATTTGGTTCTATATCTACTACTTTTAAATTTTTTAATGTGTCATTTTCGTGTAATTGTTCTTCTTCTGGAGCAGGCCCAAATAAAGCATCTAAACCTTTTCCTAATCCTGTCATTTTTGCCATTAAAAATCTCCTCCTTTATTTTATCTAATCCATCATATGTTTTGCTTTTTTCTCTTCTTCATTTATTTTTAAGAATTCCTTTGCAAATTTCATATAGCTTTTTGCACCTTTTGAACGTGGGTCATATTCTGTAATTGGCATTCCATAACTTGGTGCTTCACTTAATCTTACATTTCTTGGTATAACTGTTTTATAAACTTTGTTATCAAAATATTTTTTTACTTCTTTTACAACTTGATTAGATAAATTAGTTCTCATGTCATACATTGTAAGTAGAGCACCTTCTATTTGTATATTTTTATTAAGATGCTTTTTTACTAAATTTATTGTATTTAATAATTGTCCTAATCCTTCTAATGCATAATATTCACATTGCACGGGTATTAAAACACTATCAGAAGCAGTAAATGCATTTAAAGTAATTAATCCTAAAGATGGTGGACAATCTATTAAAATATAATCAAATTTTTCTTTTATATCTTCTAATTTTTCTTTTAATCTTTGCTCTCTTGACATCATTGATACAAGTTCTACTTCTGCTCCAGCCAAATTTATATTTGATGGACAAACTTTTAGGTTTTTTATAGCTGTGTCTTGTAAAGATTGTTCTATTGTTGCATCATTTGCTAAAATGTCATAAGTTGAAACTTCTATTTCTTTTTCAACTCCTAATCCACTTGTTGCGTTTCCTTGAGGGTCTGCATCTATTAAAAGAACTTTTTTCCCTTTTTTAGCTAAAATGGTGCATAAATTAATTGTTGTTGTTGTTTTTCCTACTCCACCTTTTTGATTTGCAACTGATATTACTTTTCCCAATTTTTTGCCTCCTATTTTTAGTTTATATTTACTGATAAGTTTCTTTTTGTTTCTATATTTATCATATATAAATATGGACAAAAAGTCAATAAAAAAGAAGAAAAAAATCAAACTTTTTTCTTCTTTTCATCTCTTTTATAAAAGGGTTATTGAATAGGAGATTTTGCAGGCATTCCTGGTTTTCTTGGATATTTAGATGGCGTATTTTTTTCTTTTAAAAGATATATTATATTTCTTTTTATATCTGTCATAGGAAGTTCAAAACAATCTAATTTTTCCACTTTTCCTCCCAATACTGTTAATGCTTTTTGACTTTTCTCCAATTCCTCTTCTATTTGTGAACCTTTTAATAAAATGCAATGACCACCTAGCTTAACTAATGGTAATAAATATTCTACAAGTACAGACATATTAGCTACAGCTCTTGAAGTAGCAATATCAAAACTTTCTCTTTTATTCTTATTTCTTCCAAATTCTTCTGCTCTAGCATGAATTGCTTCTATTTCTTCTAATTGTAATTTTTTTATTACTTCTTCTAAAAAAGAAATTCTTTTATTTAAAGAATCTACCAATGTTATTTTTAAATCAGGTCTTACTATTTTCAATGGTATTCCAGGAAAACCAGCTCCTGTTCCTATATCAACAATTTTACTATCTTTTTTTATATTATTAATTGGAATAATTGAATCAATAAAGTGTTTTAAAATAATTTCTTCCGGTTTTGTAATTGCTGTCAAATTGAATTTTTCATTCCATTCCAGTAATAAATTCATATAATCGTAAAATTGTTCTATTTGTTTTTGTGTTAAAGAAATAGAAATTATTTCTAAATATTTTTCCATTTCTTTTTTAAATTTTTCTTTTTCCATTAATTTAAACTCTCCTTTGTTTGTTTATTTATTGTTTGTAAATAAATAAGAAGTACTGAAACATCTGCAGGAGAAATCCCAGATATTCTAGAAGCCTGACCAATTGAACGAGGTTTGAATTTATTTAATTTTTGCCTTGCTTCTAAACTAATTCCTTGCACAGTTTCATAATCTATTTCTTCTGGTAATAATTTCGTTTCTAATTTTTTGAATTTTTCCACTTGTGCTTCTTGCATTTTAATATATCCTTCATATTTTAATTGAATTTCTACTTCTTCTGCTTCCTGTTTTGTTAAAGATGGCATATCTTCATCTATTTCTCTTAAAGATAAATATGTAATTTCTGGTCTTTTTAATAATTCAGCCATCTTTGTTCCTGTTGTAAGTACTGATGTTCCACATTTTTCTAAAAAAGAATTTACTTGAGTTGATGGTTTTACAACTAAATTTTTTAGTCTTTCTATTTCTTTTTGAATATTTTTTTCTTTTTCTTTAAATTTTGCATATCTTTGAGCAGAAATAAGTCCAATTTCATAGCCAATTGGTGTTAATCGTAAATCTGCGTTATCTTGCCTTAACAATAGCCTATACTCTGCTCTAGAAGTCATCATTCTATAAGGTTCATTTGTTCCTTTTGTAACAATATCATCAATTAAAACTCCTATATATCCTTGACTTCTATCTAAAATAAGTGGTTCTTTTCCTTCTATTTTACGAGAAGCATTAATTCCCGCAATTAATCCTTGACAAGCAGCTTCTTCATATCCTGATGTACCATTTATTTGCCCAGCCATAAAAAGCCCTTTTATCCCTTTATATTCTAAAGAAAGTTTTAAATTAGATGGGTCTATACAATCATATTCAATTGCATAAGCAGGTCTTGTAAATTCTGCTTTTTCTAACCCAGGAATTGTGTGATAAAGTGCGATTTGAACATCTTCTGGCAAAGAAGAACTCATTCCTTGTATATACATTTCTTCTGTATCTAAACCTACTGGTTCTACAAAAGCTTGGTGTCTAGGTTTATCACTAAATCTAACAACTTTATCTTCAATAGAAGGACAATATCTAGGTCCAGTTCCTTCTATTTTTCCTGCATATAATGGAGAACGATGTAAGTTTTTCCTAATAATATCATGTGTTTCCTGTGTTGTATATGTTAAATAACAATCTACTTGTTCTATTTTCCTAGGCTCATCTTCAAAAGAGAACATTTCAATTTCCTCATCCCCTTTTTGGATTTCCATTTTACTAAAATCTATGCTTCTTCTATTTATTCTTGCAGGTGTTCCTGTTTTAAAGCGAACTAAAGGAATTCCCAATCTCTTTAAACATTCTGACAATTCATTTGCAGAAGCAACTCCATCTGGACCGCTCTCTTTACTATATTCTCCAATAAATATTTTTCCTTTTAAATAAGTTCCTGTCGCTAAAATAACAGCTTTTACCTCATATACTGCTCCTACATCTGTTTTAATTGCCTTTACTTGTCCGTTTTCTACAACAATATCCACAATTTCTCCCTGTTTTACTTCAAGATTTTCTTGTTTTTCTAAAACATGTTTCATTTCTGCTTGATATTTCTTTCTATCTGCTTGTGCTCTTAGAGAATGTACTGCTGGACCTTTAGAGGTATTTAACATTTTCACTTGTATCATTGTTTTATCAATTACTTTCCCCATTTCACCCCCAAGTGCATCTATTTCTCTTACTAAATGCCCTTTAGAACTTCCTCCAATATGTGGATTACATGGCATATTAGCAATTGCCTCTAAACTAATAGAAAATATTAAAGTTTTCATTCCAAGTCTTGCTGATGCAAGTGCAGCTTCACACCCAGCATGTCCTGCTCCGATTACAGCTACATCATATTTTCCTGCAAAATATTCCATTTAATTTCCTCCTCTTAAAAATGTTCCACGCGTTGTTCCACATTCCTTGTGAAACAGGAAAAGCCGTTCACCTCTATGCTTTCATAAAATTTGACATATGTGTTTTAGCTAGTTAATACATAGCTAATTGGTTAATATTATTAACCGTAAGTTATTATCTACTTGTTTAAAAAATTATTATTGTAAAAATATGTATATTTTTTCTTTTGGTTTATGTAAATAAGAAATAATGTTTTGTGTTTTTTTCCTGTCTTTTCGCGCTTTTTTACTTATTTGTAAACAAGATTTACTTTTAGGTAAATATTTTTTATTTATAACTTTTTTTATTTCTTATTTTTTGTCAAAATCAAAAATAAGCCTTTTTTATTATTTTTGTTATAAATTACATTACTTTGTTTTTTATTTTGTTTATTTTGGCTCCTCGTTTGTTTTTTTTGTATTGTGTATAATTAATTCAAAGTGTGTTTTTCTTTTTCTATTTTCCTAAACAAAATCTTGCAAAAATTTCATTAATAATATCTTCTGACACTATATCACCAGTAATGTTTCCCAAATCATCTAAAAGAGATTTAATAAATATAGCAATCATATCTAATGGTAGCTGTTTTAAAATGACCTCTTTTGCTTTTTTTACATCTTCTATTGCTTGGTGAATTAATGCTTTGTGTCTTATATTTGTTATAACAATTTCGTTGTCTAAATTAATTTCATTTAATTCAAACAGAGCTAAAATTGCTTGTTCTACTTTTTCTAACCCAATTTGGTTTAATGCTGAAATTTTAATAATATAATCTGAAACTTCTTTTAAACATTGCTGATTTTGATCTATTTTACTAGTCTGTAAGTCTATTTTATTTAATAATATAATAGCTTTTTTGTTTTTTACTAATTTCAATATTTCCATATCTTCAGATGTTAATTCTTTACTACTATCAAATATAGCAATAATTAAATCCGCAGAATCTGCAATTTCCTTAGCTTTTTCTATTCCTATTTTTTCTACTTCATCTTTTGCATTACGAATTCCTGCTGTATCTATTAATTTTAAAGGTATTCCTTGTATAGTAACAAATTCCTCTATTGTATCTCTCGTTGTTCCTTCAAATTCTGTAACAATTGCTCTATCTTCTTTTAACAATGCATTTAAAAGAGATGACTTTCCTGCATTTGGTTTTCCGATAATCGCTGTTTTTATACCTTCTTTTAATAATTTACCATTATCAAAGCTTTTTTCTAGTATTTCTAAATCTTTTTCAACTGTATCTAACATTTCTTGTATTTGCGTATTTGTTACCTCTTCTACATCATATTCTGGATAATCAATTGTAACTTCTAATTGTACCATAACATCCATTATTTTTTGCTTTATTTCTCTTATTTTTTTAGATAGTTTACCTTCTAATTGGTTCATTCCAGCCTTTGCTTCTCTTTCGGATTTTGCATTAATTACATCAATAACAGATTCTGCTTGTAATAAATCAATTCTTCCATTTAAAAAAGCTCTTTTGGTAAATTCTCCTGGTTCAGCTAGTTTTGCTCCATTTTTCAAACATAATTCTAAAATTCTCTTAACTAAAACATTTCCCCCATGTGAATTAATTTCACACATATTTTCTGTTGTATAACTATGTGGTTTTTTAAAATAAGAAACTAAAACCTCATCTATAATTTCTTCATTTTCTACAATATGACCATATTTTATTGTATAACCTTTTATATTTTCAATTTCTTGAGGTTTTTTTGGTTTAAATATTTTATTTAAAATTTCAAAAGAATTTTCTCCACTCATACGAATAATCCCAATTCCTCCAATTCCGTGGAGCCGTAGATATAGATGCAATTGTACTCAATTTTTATTCCTCCTTTTTTCTCTTTTTGACTCTTCTATTTTAACACATTATGTAACTTTTTAAAATAGTTTTTTAAAAAAAAGAGGTAAAGATAGAAAATACATTTCTGTAAAATCTGACCTTTGACCTCTGATTTTAACTATATTTATTATTTTTTTAAAGAAACTACAAGCCTTCTATTTGGCTCTTCTCCAATACTAACTGTTTCCACTTTGTTATTTTGTTGTAAATGACTATGTATAATTTTTCTTTCATATGCTTGCATTGGTTCTAATGTCACTGACTTTCTTGTTCTTATTACTGTTCTTGCGACTTTATCTGCTAATTCTTTTAATGTTTTTTCTCTTTTTGCTTTATATCCTTCAATATCTAATAAAACTCTTACTTTATTGTTTATTCCTTTTCCTGCAACAGCAGATAAAATATTTTGAAATGCATATAAAGTTTCTCCCCTATAACCAATTAAATAGCCTAAATTTTGGTGATATATATTAATATTTATACTTGTTTTTGTTTTTATTATTTCGTATTTTGTATTTTCTGGCAGAAATTCTTTCATTTCTTCTAAAAATTTAGATATATTTTTTTCTGCTTTTTCTTGTTCTTCTTCTGTTAATTCAATTTCCTTTTTAGGTTTTATCTCTTTTTTTTCTTTTGGTTCCTCTTCTTTTAAAGTTAATTCTACTTTAACAATTCTAGGTGATAAAATACTGAAAAAACTTCTTTTATCTTCATTTTCTAGCACTTTAATGTGTACTTTACTTTTTGGAACATTTAATTGTTTTAATCCTTTTTCAATCGCTTCATTTGTTGTCTTACCTTCTGAAATAATAGTCTTTTCCATGCTATTTTTTCCTCCTAACGATTTATTTTATTAATTTATTTAAAATTAACCTTTCTATAATCATTAAAATATTGTTCACTAACCAGTATAAAGCCAATCCTAAAGGTGCTACAAAGGCAATAGAGATAGACATTATTGGCATCATCCAAGACATCATTTTATTTGTTTGCATTACTGTATCTATTTCGTTTTCTTCTTTTACCACTAATTCTTTTCCTGTTGAACCATCTATTTTTATGTCTTTTTTAGCATTTTCTTTTTGTTGTTTTTGTTGCATTGATGTTGTCATTCTAATTGAAATAAAAGAAGATAATATATATAAAATTGGAATAATATAAACTGTAAAATCTGTCATGTTTTGTTGAGGGACTTTACTTAAATCTAAACCTAAGAAATTCATCTGTAATGCTAATCTATTAATATTAGAATCATCTGGATTTTTCTCTTTTAACCATTGTTGTTCTCTAATAACATCTATTTCTGGATAAACATTACTTTTGATTTTTCCTTCTTCTTTCAATTGCGTAATGTATTTATTAATATCTTCTGTAGGTATTTTCTCCATATAAGTTAAAGGTGCTCTTACTAGATAAAATACAGATAATAATAATAATAACTGAATAATAGCTGTTAAACATCCACTAAAAGGACTCATATTCTCAGATTTATATAATTCCATCATTTCTTGATTCATTTTTTCAGGATTGTTTTTATATTTAAATTGAATTACTTTCATTTTTTCTTGTAGTTGTGTACTTTTTTTCAATGTTTTTTGCTGTTTAATAGACAAAGGTAATAAAATAATTTTTATGATAATTGTAAATAATATAATAGCTAGTCCATAATTATTAATCAAATCATATAAAAAAGCTAATATATAACCAAATAGACTTGCAAAAAATTCAAACATTTCTTTCCTCCCTTTTTCATTTTAATGGGTCAGAGCCACCTTTGGAAAAAGGATTACATCGAAGAATTCTATAAATTCCTAAAATTGTTCCCTTCCCTGCTCCATATTTTTCAATTGCTTGCTTTGTGTATTCAGAGCAACTTGGATAATATTTACAATGAATATTCTTCGCTTCTAACCAACATGAAATATGTTTTTGATACCAACGAATCATATAAATCATTACTTTTTTCATTTTTATTCCTCAAATAGACCTGCCTTATCAAAAATAAAATACATATCTTTTTTTATATTCTCAAAAGTTGCATTTTCTATATCTGTTTTCTTTTTCCACAAAAAAACTATACTGTATCCATCTTTTATTTGCTCTTCTGTTATTTTATAACATTCTCTTAGTAACCTTTTAATATGATTTCTTTTTACGGCTTTCGCTATTTTCACACTTACAGCTATTCCTAAAAAATTTTGTTTTTTTGAATTTTTTTTAATAAAAGCTTCTATACATTTTCCAGAATAATACTTTCCTTTTGATAAAACATTTCTAAATTCATAATTTTTTTTTAACATTTTTGTTTTTTTCATTTTCTCTATATTCCCTTTCTAACAGGCAAAAGATAAATGAAAAAGTCAAAACTTCATAAATAATTATTTTTAAAAGGCTCACATCCAAATGTGGCCTTTCTCACTAATGTACGTGCTCTTTTAACATAATTATTTCTTTTAAGCAGTTAGTTTTTTTCTACCTTTTGCTCTTCTTGCCTTTAAAATATTTCTTCCTGATTTTGTTTTCATTCTTTTCATAAATCCATGTTCTTTCTTTTCTTGTCTGTTTTTTGGTTGAAATGTTCTTTTCATTTTAGCACCTCCTACTGTTTTTGATATTTATAAAATTCCATTTCTGGAAATTTGTTACGAAAATAACAAGTATATCGATTATACAGTAGTTTTATATGAAATGTCAAGCTATTTTTTTTATTTTACCAAAAAACTGGTTGACTGTTGAAATGTTTTTGTAAAATTTGCTGAGTTTTCCACAGTTTTTTTATGAGTTTTCCACAATTTTAAAATTTTTTCCACAATCTTATTGACTTCTTTTGACAAAATTTGTTATGATAGGGGCGTACAAAAAAATTGAGTTTTTTATTGATATTACTTAAATTTTTGTTCGCATTTATCTTGTTATTTATGACTAAAATATTACAATATTATCAACACCTGTGGATAACTTTGTGGATAACATGATTGATTATAAAAGGAGGATTAAAAATGGCAATAGATAAAGATGAACTTATTCATCAGCTAAAAGACGCTCTAAAACCAGAAGTAACAAAAATTTCTTATGACACTTGGATTATGCCATTAGGCATTAGAAGTATCGAAAATGATAATATTGTCTTTACTACAAACTCAGAATATCAAAAAGATTTTATTGAAAATAAATTTAGAAGTCTTATTTTTTATGCATTAAGAAGCATCACCAACAAGGAATGGTCTTTTTCTGTTATTGACTTATCAAAAGAAAAAGAAGAAACTAACAATGAAATTATAAAAAATCAATCAGATGGTAGTATTAGTGAAGAAGCTGAATCAAACAAATCTACATTAAATCCAAAATACACTTTTGAAACTTTTGTTGTAGGAAATAACAATCGTTTTGCACATGCAGCAGCTTTAGCAGTAGGTAATGAACCATCAAAATCTTATAATCCTTTGTTTTTATATGGGGGAGTAGGACTAGGAAAAACACACTTAATGCATGCTATTGGAAATAGAATTCTAGAAAATAATAAAACAGCAAATGTTTTATATGTAACTTCTGAGAAATTCACAAATCAATTAATCAATGCTATTAAAGACAATAAAAACGAAGTATTTAGAAATAAATATAGAAATATAGATGTACTTCTTATTGATGATATTCAATTTATTGCTGGAAAAGAAAGGGTACAAGAAGAATTTTTCCATACTTTCAATTCTTTATATGAAGATGGAAATCAAATCATTATCTCAAGTGATAAACCACCAAGAGATATTCCATTTCTAGAAGATAGACTAAAATCCAGATTTGAATGGGGATTACTTGCAGATATATCATGTCCTGATTATGAAACACGTTTAGCAATTTTAAGAAAGAAAGCACAAGATGAAGGAGTTATAATTGATGATTTTATACTTTCAAATATTGCCAATAAAATAGATTCTAATATTAGAGAATTAGAAGGTGTTTTTAATAAAATAGTTGCAAGAGCATCTTTAACTCATAGCCCAATAACAATAGAACTAGCAGAAAATATTATAAATGAATTTAAATATGAAAATGAAAAGGTAATTTCTTGTGATTTTATTAAAGAAACTGTTTCTAAATATTTTAGTATAGATAAAGATGATTTAGCAGGAAATAAAAGATCAAATGATATTGCCTTTCCAAGACAAATAGCAATGTATCTTTGTAGAGAAATAGCAAATATGTCTTTTCCTCAAATTGGTATTGATTTTGGAGGTAGGGACCATTCTACAGTAATGCATGCTTATAGAAAAATTAGTAAAGAAATTAAAGAAAAAAGTAATACAAAGCTAATTGTGGATAGTGTGAAAAACATAATTATAAATGGGAAACAATAAAAAGCAATATAGTTTGATTATATTTCTAAAAATTTGTGTTTGTAAAAATAGTTGTTCGAAAAAAAAGAGCTTTCTCTTCTTACGGAACAGCTAGGTTGACTATCCACACCCTATATGTTGAAAACATGTTTATAACATGTGTATAAGTCAATTTTACACAATAACAAAAAATGACTGTGGATTATTTAACAAGTTTTCCACAGAATTATAAACAGTAATTTTATTAGGGATTCTAACTATCAACATAGTTTTCCACAGTTTCCACAGCACCTAATACTATTACTACTAAATATATTATATTATTATTTATAAATATATAAAGGAGGAGCAAAATGAAAATAGTTTGTTATAAGGATACTATCCTAAAAGCTATTAATTCCGTAGTAAAAGGTGGTGCATCTAAAACAACAATGCCTATCTTAGAAGGAATTTTAATTCAAACAAATGATAATGAAATAAAATTAACAACATATGACTTAGAAATAGGAATAGAATATGTAATGGAATGTGAAGTAAAAGAACAAGGAAGTACAGTAGTAAATGCTGTTATGTTTAGTGAAATCATTAGAAAATTACCAGATACAGAAATTAGTATTACACTAAATGACAAAAATTTATTAGAAATTGAATGTGAAGGTTCACTATACAAATTAGCAACTATGAATCCAGAAGAATTTCCAGAATTACCAAAAATAGAAGTAGAAAATTCAATAGAAATTAGCCAAAATGTATTAAAAAATATGATAAGAAAAACAATATTTGCAGTAAGTAATGAAGAAACAAGACCAATTTTTACAGGATGTTTATTTGAAGTTGAAAATAATAAATTAACTCTAGTAGCAGTAGATGGATTTAGATTAGCATTAAGAAGTGTATTTTTAACAAAACAAAGTAATAATTTTAAAGCTGTTATACCAGGAAAAACATTAAACGAAGTAAATAAAATAATGTCTGATTCATTTGAACCAGTAACAATTGGAATATCTAAAAACCAAGCATTATTCGAAATGGATAATTGTAAAATAGTAACAAGAATATTAGATGGCGAATTTTTAAATTATAAAAATGTTATTCCAAGTAATTGGGAAACAAGAATAAAAGTAAATAAAAATAGTATACAAAATAGTTTTGAAAGAATCAGTTTAATATCTTCATCTTCTGTAGAAAAAGAAAAAAAATATCCAGTAAAAATACAAGTAGATATTGGAAAAGTAACAATTTCTTGTACAAACCAAACAGGAGATGCTAAAGAAGAATTATATGTTTCTACAGAAGGAAAAAACCTAGAAGCAGGATTTAATCCAAAATATTTCTTAGATAGTTTAAAAGTAATTGAAGAAGAAGAAGTTTATATCGAATTTGGAACAAGCATTTCACCATGTTTGATAAAATCTGTTGAAAATAAAGATTATACATATATGATATTACCAATTAGATTAAAAGAAGATTAAAGGTAGAAATTATTCTACCTTTAATTTTTAAAAAAGTTATCCACAAAAAAAGAACTAATTGGGGATAAAAAAAAATAAAAATAAATAAATGAAAAAATTAGAAAAAAATTAAAAAAAATAGAATAAATTAGAAAAAAAAAGAAAAAAATAGAAATAAAAAGTAAAACGAAAAGCGAAAATCCAAAATAAGCTAATTTTATTTTTTATTTATATAATTTTATATTAAAAAAATAAATAAAATAAAATGGAAAATAATAAAAAATAGAAAAAATTAGAATAAATTAGAAAAAAAAAGAATAAAAAAGAAAAAAATAGTTTATAAATTGTGGAAAATAAAAATAAAAACAAATAAAAAAAGAATAAATAAAAAAATATATATTAAATAATTAATAATTAAATAAAAATAAATATTAGAAAATAAAAAAATAGGATAAAAAATAAATAATAAAATAAAAAAATAAAAAATAAATAAATAAAAATAGAAATAAAAAGAAAAACAAAAAGCGAAAATCCAAAATAAGCTAATTTTATTTTTTATTTATATAATTTTATATTAAAAAAATAAATAAAATAAAA
>CALXME010000005.1 GCA_944389395.1 uncultured Clostridia bacterium
GGACATATTGAAACATCAGAAGAAATGGTGCAATTTAAGGCATTTTTCAATGAATGGTTTTTACGAGATACATCAAGAAAAGTAAGAAATGGAAAGAGAACAAGAGCAAAAGAAGGAAAAGTAATGACAACATATCCTACTTATGGCTATAAAAAAGATCCATTAGATTATAATCATTATATAATTGACCAAGATATTGCTCCAATAGTTAGAAGAATATTTATGTTAGCAAGAAATGGAAAAACACCAACAGAGATAGGAAAAATATTAACAGACGAAAAAACATTAGTGCCATCAGAGGTTGTAGGAAATGGGCATACAAGAAAAGATGGAATAAAAAGAGGTTGGAACAGAAACACAGTAAAAAGAATATTGCAAAATGTAACTTATCTAGGTTGGGTATCAAATGGAAATACAAAAAAGATAAACTATAAAAGTAAGAAAACAATGATAATGCCAATAGAAGATAGAATAATCAAAAAAGGTATGCACACACCAATAATAGATGAAGAAACTTTTAATATAGTACAAGATATGATAAAGAGTAGAACATCGACAAGAGTAAAAAGTTATGATTGGTTACTAAAAGGGTTAGTTTGTTGCAAAGAATGTGGCAAGAAATTAAGTCTAGTACCACAAAAACATCCTAAT
This sequence comes from uncultured Clostridia bacterium, assembly GCA_944389395.1. Classification (GTDB taxonomy): domain Bacteria; phylum Bacillota; class Clostridia; order TANB77; family CAG-508; genus CAG-269. The sequence goes on from CALXME010000005.1 coordinate 652, forward strand.
AAAACAACATTTTATTTAAGATGTAACACTTATGCAACAAATACACATTTAGGATTATGCACACTACATAGCAATAATTTAGAAAAAGTAACAAACTTTGTAATTGGACAAATCAAGAAAAGATGTAAAGAATTTTTAAGTGAAGAAAAATATACTAAAATAGCAAAAACATCAAAAGACAAGATAATCAAAGATAAGTTTAATGTTAAAAATGAAATTCTTATTACGTAAGTAACAAGGTTCTGGGGTCCCCACTCGCAATCTTTGATTGCGTAGTAGGGTCAGGTTCTTATTTTAGAAAAGAAAATTAAAGATATAAACAAGAGAATAGACAAGTTATACAAAGATAAATATAATGGACTATTTGAAGATGAAGATTTTTTGAGACTTTATTCAAGACAAATAGAAAGTAGAAAACAAGTAGAAGAAAGAATAAAACAATTGAAAGAGTTAGAAGAAAAAGAAGATTCATCAGTAGACATTGATAAACTTGTTAAAGATTTTGTAAATATGAAAGAAATAACAAGAACAATGCTTGTATCTTTAGTTGATAAGATAGAAATATCAGAGAATAAAGAAATAACTATATATTATAAATTCAATATTTTAAATATGGGAAAAGAAGATAATAAATTACAAAATGTTGGCTAAATAAAAAATAGTCATAACGGAATATTAGGACAATAATAGATGCTTGTATAGATGAGCTTGAAATTGGAGAAAAAGTTATAATATACAAAAAAGAAAAAGGAGAAATTGATATAGCCAGATCTATTATTATTAGAGAATCAATGTATAAAAAACTAGAAAATATGAGAGAAAAATATGGAATTTCTATTTCAAAATTAGTGAATATTGCAATAAGAGAAGGATTGAATAAGTATTTAAAAAATGCAAAGAAATAAAAATTAAATAATAGAGCTAAAATAAGAAATATAGAAAAGAGGATGAAGAAATGAAAAAATATTATTTTACTTCTGAAAGTGTAACAGAAGGACATCCAGACAAATTATGTGATAGTATATCAGATACAATTTTGGATGAATGTATTAAGATAGACAAAAATGCAAGAGTAGCAGTAGAAACTTTTGCATCTGGAAATGAAATAACTATTGCAGGACAAATTACATTAAAAGAAGATTTACCTAATATAGAGCAATTAGCAAGAGAAAAAATAAAAGAAATCGGATATGATAATGAAAAGACCGATATGGATTATAGAACATGTAAAATAAATATTAATATTACAAAACAAAGTCCAGATATTGCGATGGGTGTAGATGTAGGTGGAGCTGGAGATCAAGGCATTATGTTTGGATATGCATGTGATGAAACACCAAATTACATGCCTTATGCTATTGATACTGCTCATCAGTTAGCGAGAAAATTAACAAATGTAAGAAGAGATAAGGTGATTCCATATCTAAGACCAGATGGAAAAACACAAGTTACAGTAGAATATGAAAATGAAATTCCAAAAAGAATAGAAACCATTTTAATTTCAACACAGCATGAAGATGGAATAAAACAAGAAGTTCTAAAACAAGATATCATAGAAAAAGTTATTAAAACAACAATTCCAGAAAATATGATAGACGAAAATACCAATATTTACATTAACCCAACAGGAAGATTTGTGATTGGAGGTCCTTTAGGAGATACTGGACTAACGGGAAGAAAGATTATTGTAGATACTTACGGAGGTTATAGCAGACACGGAGGAGGAGCATTTTCTGGAAAAGACCCAAGTAAAGTAGATAGAAGTGCAGCTTATATGATGCGTCATATTGCTAAAAATATAGTGGCAAATGGATATGCTAAAAAATGTGAAATCCAAGTTTCTTATAGTATCGGAATGAAAGAACCATTATCCATTTATGTTAATACTTATGGAACTTCAAAAAAATCAGAAGAAGAATTAGTAGAAATTATTAAAGATAAATTTGTTCTAACACCAGATGGAATGCTCCATTATTTAGATTTAAAAAGACCAATCTATTCCAAAACGACAAATTATGGACATTTCGGGAAAAATGAATTACCTTGGGAAAAGATAATAGAGATGTAATCTATATAAATAACTTAACAATCCGAGTCTTGCCAGCAAAATATTAATAGAACAATACTTTTGAGTAATAAAAAGTGAAAAATCATTAACTAGTAATATAACATTCATTTTTTATTCCAAAAATACTTGTGCTTTTTCGAAATTCCTTATATAATAATACTATCAAAAAAGGAAGGAAGGAATAAAAAATGGCATTTATTGAAGAAATCAAAAAAAGAGCAAAACAAGACATAAAAACAATTGTACTTCCAGAAGCAGAAGATATCAGAACACTAGAAGCAACAGAAAATGTATTAAAAGAAAAATATGCCAATATAGTATTAATTGGAAATGCACAAAAAATAAGACAAAAAGCAGAAGAAAATAACTTGAATATTACAGGAGCACAAATAGTCGACCCTAACAATTCTGAAAAATATGATGAATATGTTAATTTGTTGTATGAATTAAGAAAAAATAAGGGAATGACAATAGAAAAAGCAAAAGAATTAGTAAAAGACCCTGTATATTATGGAATGTTAATGGTAAAGGACGAAACAAGTAATGCAGATGGATTAGTATCAGGTGCAGTACACTCTACATCAGATACATTACGACCAGCTCTGCAAATTCTAAAAACAGCACCAGACACCAAGTTAGTATCTGCTTTTTTTGTTATGGTAGTACCAAATTGCGAATATGGAGAAAATGGAACATTCATCTTTGCAGATAGTGGACTAAATCCAGAACCATCTGCAGAAGAACTATCAGAAATAGCCATTTCTTCTAGCAAAAGCTTTAAGCAGTTAGTACAAAAAGAAGCAAAAGTAGCAATGCTTTCCTATTCTACCTATGGCAGTGCCAAATCAGAACTAACAGAAAAAATGATACAAGCAACTAAAATAACAAAAGAAAAAGATAATGCATTATTAGTAGATGGAGAATTACAATTAGATGCAGCCATCATACCAGAAATAGCAAGAGCAAAAGCACCAGAAAGTCCTTTGAAAGGAGAAGCAAATGTTTTAATATTTCCAGATTTGAATGCAGGAAATATAGGTTACAAATTAGTACAAAGATTAGCAAAAGCAGAAGCTTATGGACCATTATGCCAGGGCATTGCTAAACCAGTAAATGATTTATCAAGAGGATGTAGCAGTAAAGATATTGCAGGAGTAATAGCTATCACAGCTGTGCAAGCACAGGTAAAATAAAAGGAGGAGAGCTTATGAAAATTTTAGTATTAAACTCAGGTAGTTCATCATTAAAATATCAAGTAATTGATATGAAAACAGAAGAAATGTTAGCAAAAGGATATTTTGAAAGAATAGGACAACCAAATTCTTTTCTAACACACAAAGTAAATGGAGAAAAACACAAATTTGAACATCCAGCAAAAAACCATGAACAAGCAATAGAATTTGTATTAAACAGATTAGTAAACAAACATTATGGGGTATTAGATTCTTTGAACGAGTTAGCAGGTATTGGACATCGAGTTGTACATGGGGGAGAAAAATTTAGTAATTCAGTAATTATTACAAATGAAGTAATTGAAGAAATTAAAAAATGTTCAGATTTAGCGCCATTACATAACCCAGCAGCAATATTAGGAATAGAAGCTTGTAGAAAAATAGTACCTAATATGAAAATGGTAGCAGTATTTGATACAGCATTTCATCAAACTATTAGTAAAGAAAAATATATTTTTCCAATACCATATAATTATTATAAAAAATATGGAATTAGAAAATATGGATTCCATGGAAGTTCTCACCAATATGTAGCAAATAGAGTAGCAGAACTAATGGAAAAGGATATCAAAGACTTAAAAATTGTAAACTGTCATTTAGGGCAAGGCTGTAGTGTCTGTGCTATTAAAGATGGAAAATCAGTAGAAACCAGTATGGGACTTACACCACTTGGTGGAATTCCAATGGGAAGCAGAAGTGGAGATTTGGATCCATCTATTATTACATATCTAATGCAAAAAGAAAATTTATCTGTTGATGATATAAATTATGTTTTGAACAAAGAATCTGGAATATATGGAGTATCTGGAATATCAGTAGATATGAGAGATATTGAAGTAGAAGCAGAAGCAGGAGGATATCATGCACAACTAGCTTTAGATGTATTCCATTATTTAACTGCATGTTATATAGCAAGATGTGCTGTTGCAATGGGTGGAATAGATGTGCTAACTTTTACAGCAGGAGTTGGAGAAAAAGGACCAATTTCTAGAAATGCTATTTGTAAGCAATTAGAATTTTTGGGAGTTAAAATAGATGAGGTTAAAAATGATGTCAAAGGAGAAGAAAGAGAAATTTCAGCTTCTGATTCTAAAGTGAAAATATATATTGTTCCAACCAATGAAGAGTTAATGATAGCAAGAGAAACTTTAAGATTAGTTGATGCTTAGAAATAAAGTTGCCAATAGGGACATTCCTTTTTGGCAACTATAATGATTTTTTATAAATTGTTGATATATTAATATTTCTGACAAAAACATAGCTGGGGTTTAACAATCTGGGTCTTTGTCTGTCAATATTAATATATCAACAATTTAAGATGAATATTTTATAGATGTTGCCAAAAAGGAATGTCCCCATTGGCAACTTTAAAAGAAAGGAAAAGATAAAATGAAAATATTAGTATTAAACTGTGGTAGTTCATCATTAAAATACCAATTAATAAACATGGAAAACGAAGAAGTACTAGCTTCTGGAAAATACGAAAGAATAGGAGAAAAAGAAGCTTTTATCACACATAAAGTAAATGGGCAAAAAATTAAAATAGATAACCCAGCATATAACCACACAGAAGCAATCAAATTCACATTAGACCAATTATTAAATCCAGAATATAAAGTAATAAACAGTTTAGAGGAAATAAATGCAATTGGACATCGTCTAGTACATGGAGGAGAAAAAATTTCAGATTCTGTAGTAATAGATGCTCATGTAATAGAAGTATTAAAAGAATATACAGACTTAGCACCACTACATAATCCAGCCTGCATATTAGGAATAGAAGCTTGTAAAGAAGTAATGCCAGATAAACCAATGGTAGGAGTATTTGATACTGCATTCCATTATTCTATTCCAAAAGAAAGATATATTTATCCAGTACCTTATGAATATTATAAAAAATATAGTATAAGAAAATATGGATTCCATGGAACTTCACACAAATATGTATCACAAAGATTAGCAGAAATTGAAAATAAACCAATTGAAGATATGAAAATAGTAACATGTCATTTAGGTCAAGGCTCTAGCATTTGTGCTATTGAAGGTGGTAAATCAGTAGATACTAGTATGGGATTAACACCACTTGGAGGAATTCCAATGGTAACAAGAAGTGGAGATTTAGACCCATCTGTATTATTATATATCATGAAAAAAGAAAAATTATCTGCACAAGAAATGGAAGATATCTTAAATAAAAAATCAGGAGTATCAGGAATTTCAGGATTAGCTCCAGATTTTAGAGTAATTGAGCAAGCAGCCAATGATGGAGATGAAAAAGCACAAATTGCAATGGATAATTTTAAATATTCAGTAGCAAGTTTTATTGCAAAATATGCAGTTGCTATGAATGGGATTGACAGTATCATATTTACTGGAGGAGTTGGAGAAAACCAAATCAATATTAGAAAAGGTATTTGTGAACAATTGAAATTTATGGGAGTAGAATTAGATAATGAAAAAAATCAAATAAGAAGTGAAGAAAAATTAATATCAAAAGATACTTCAAAAGTGAAAGTATATGTAATTCCAACAAATGAGGAATTAATGATAGCAAAAGAAACTCAAAGACTAATATAAAGTTAATATTATATGGAAATGGAGGAATGGAAGATGGCAAAGATTTTAGAAGATATTTCTAGAACATTTAATGAATTTTTATTACTACCAAATTTAACAGATGAAAGGTGTATTCCTAATAATGTATCACTAAGAACACCACTAGTAAAATACAAAAAAGGAGAAGAAGCAAAATATTATGCAAATGTACCAATGGTATCAGCAATTATGCAAGCAGTTTCAGGAGAAGAAATGGCAATTGCACTTGCTCGTGAAGGTGGAGTAGCATTTATTTATGGTTCACAATCCATTGAAGCACAAGCAAACATGGTAAGACATGTCAAAAAACACAAAGCAGGATTTGTGGTTAGTGATTCTAATGTAAAATCTGGTACTTCATTAGGAGAAGTTATTGAATTAGTAAAACAAACAGGACATTCTACAGTTATCATTACAGATGACGGAAGTGCAAATGGTAAATTTTTAGGATTAGTAACAGATAAAGATTATCGTATCACAAGAGAAGATTTTAATAATCCAATTGATGACTATATGACTCCAAAAGAAAGAGTGGTTTGGGCTCATGAAGGTATTAGTTTATCAGAAGCAAATGATATTATTTGGGAAAACAAAATTGCATGTTTACCTATTTTAGATGAAGAAGAACACTTAAAATACTTAGTATTTAGAAGAGATTATGAAGAAAGAAAAAATAATCCTTATTCTTTATTAGATGAAAACAAGAGATATATTGTTGGTGCAGGTATAAATACAAGAGATTATGAAGAAAGAATCCCGGCTTTAGTAGAAGCAGGAGTAGATATGATTTGTATGGATTCATCTGATGGATACTCTGTTTGGCAAAAAAATACCATTGATTTTGTAAGAGCAAATTATGGAGATAGTGTTAAAATCGGTGCAGGTAATGTAGTAGATAAAGAAGGATTTCGTTACTTAGCAGAAGCAGGAGCTGACTTCATTAAAGTTGGTGTAGGTGGAGGTTCTATTTGTATTACTCGTGAAACGAAAGGAATTGGACGAGGACAAGCATCTGCTTTAATTGATGTAGTGGCAGCAAGAGATGAATATTTTAAAGAAACAGGTATTTATATTCCTGTATGTTCTGATGGTGGAATTGTACATGACCATCATATCACAATTGCTTTAGCTTTAGGAGCAGATTTTGTAATGATGGGTAGATATTTCGCAAGATTTGATGAAAGCCCAACAAGACTATTAAAAAGAGGTAATGGTTATGTAAAAGAATACTGGGGAGAAGGTTCTAACCGTGCTAGAAATTGGCAAAGATATGATATGGGAGGAGATAAAAAACTTTCTTTTGAAGAAGGTGTAGATTCTTATATCCCTTATGCAGGAAGCTTAAAAGATAATTTAGCAATTACATGTAGTAAAATAAAATCAACCATGTGTAACTGTGGAAGTATCTCTATTCCAGAATTTCATGAAAAGGCAAGATTGACATTAGTTTCTGATGTTAGTATTTCAGAAGGTAGTGCTCATGATGTTATTTTAAAAGAAATAGATAATCAATTTAAATAAAAAGGAAAGAAAAATGGGAGAAAAAATAGATATCATATTAGCTACATATAATACACATATACCATACTTAAAAGAACAAATAGATAGCATATTAAATCAAACATATCAAAATATACATTTAATAATTAGTGATGACAATTCACCTAATAAAGAAATACAAGAAATATTAAAACAATATGAAAAGCAAGACAAAAGAGTCACAATATATTTACAAGAAGAAAACAAAGGATATATTAAAAACTTTGAATTCTTATTAAAAGAATCAGAAGCAAATTACATTATGTTTGCAGACCATGATGATATTTGGTATCCACAAAAGGTAGAAAAAAGTATAGAAACCTTAAAAAAAGAAAATGTCGATTTAGCGTATTGCGATGCAGAGCAGATTAATGAAAAAGGAGAAATCATACACAAAAGCTATCTTACTTATAAAAATGTTCCATGTATTCAAGGAAAAGACAATTTAGCCATTTCTCGATGTATAGGAATAGGATGTTCACAAATATTTACAAAAAAAGTAAAACAAAGAATGTTACCATTTACAGACCAAGTAATGGCACATGATTGGTTATCTGCATTTATTGCTAATGAGGAGAATGGTATATATTGTATTAAAGAACCTCTATTAGGCTATCGCTTACACAATACCAATGTGTTTGGAGGAAGAAATTTATCGCAAAATTTAGCAAACTGGAAAGAAGAACATGGTAATACATATTCTTCTTATTTAAAATATAGAAAAGAAAGCGTTATAAATAAAGCCTATTTAGATGGTGCCAAAATGTGCTTACAATATGCAAAAATAGAAGAAGATAAAAAATGGATAAAACAACTGATTAAATATTATGAAAATTTGGAAAATAGTAAATATATCAATATTCATTTAGCAAAATATTTTAAGTTTTTAAAAGGAAAAAATTTAATAAAGAAAATGATAAAAGAAATTCTTATTTTTCATTTTCCAATAATTGCTTATTTGGCTTTTAAATACTAATAAGTGAAAATCATTAACTAAATTTATTATAAATTTCACAAAAAATATTGTCACAAAAAAATATTATTGATATAATTTAGACATAATAAAAATACGAAGGAGGAAAAAGGTATGTTAAAATCAAATGTAGCATGGAGTACAAATGAAGATAGTTATACACAAGGAAAGGAAACAGCACAAAAAGCAGTGCAAGACTTAATACAAACAAAAGTAGCATTTTTATACACATCAGTAGATTGTAATGTAGAAAAAGTTTTAGAAGGTGCAAAAGCAGAATTAGGAACAGCACCAATCATTGGATGCACATCAAGTGCAGGAATTATTGTTCCAGATGGATTTATTTCTTCAGAAAAAGGGTTTACTGGAATTTTAGCTTTAGGTGACCCTGAATTAGAAGTCGGAGTTGCAGGTTCTTGCAAACAAAAATCAGCTAGAGAAACAGGAAAAAAAGTAGCAGAAGAAGCAATGAAAAAAGCAGGTAAAGATTGTGCACCAGCTTATTTTTACATGGTAGCTTCTCCAGGAGAAGAAGAAGATTATTTAAAAGGAATTGAAGATGTAATAGGAAGAGTACCAGTATTTGGAGGAAGTAGTGCAGACAATACTGTAGAAGGAAAATGGAGTATTTACACAAATGATACTGTATTTAATGATGGAGTAGCAGTAGCATTCTTCTATACAAATAAGCCAATGGCAAATGTATTTACAGGAGAATATCATGAAACAACAAATTCTGGAGTTATTACAAAAGTAGAAGGAAAAAGAACATTAGTAGAAATTGATGGAACACCAGCAATCAAAAAATATGCATCTTGGACAGGAAACAAAATGAAAGATTTGCAAGGAAATAACTTATTAGTAACAACAATCACAAAACCTTTAGGTGTTAAAGATAGATTAGGAGATTTAATTGCAATTCGTCATCCTATGTATGGAAATGATGATAATTCTATGAATATAGGAGCAAATCTTGCTGTTAATACAGCAATTATTCAAATGGAAGCATCAGTAGATGAATTAATTGATTCTACAGGAAAAACATTAAAAGAAGTAAACAAAGAATTACCAACAGATGCAGGTGCTTATTTATTAGTACACTGTGGTGGAAGAAGATTAGGAATTGGAGATAGAATAGACGAAGTGGCAAAACAACTAAAAAAAGAAGCAAAAGGAGTTCCATTTATTGCGGTATTTACTTTTGGAGAATATGGAGTAAAAGACCATGGAGCAAACACAACAGGTGGATTAATGCTTTCTTTCACAGGGTTTGCTAAATGAAGAGAAGGGGAAAAACCACAAACTCAAACACAAGAATATGAATGTAAAACAGAAAGATATGGAACAGGAGAAGAATTAATGGTTTGCAGAGCCATTAAAAATAAGGAGGGAGCAAGTATGAAAAATTTAATTGGTTATGAATGGAAAGATGCTTCAAATGGTGCAATAATAGAAGTTGTTAATCCAGCAACACAAGAATTAATAGATACAGTTCCAAATGTAACAGAAGAAGATGTAGATACAGCAGTAAATGTAGCTATAATAGAACAGAAGAAATGGCAAGAAGTTTCTATTTATGAAAGAGCAGATATATTATATCGTTTTGTAGATTTAATAGAACAAAATAAAGAAAGACTTGCAACATTATTATCTAATGAAACAGGTAAACCAATTACAGAAGCAAGAGGAGAAATTGCAAATGTAAGAATTGGTGTTAGAGGTTTTGTTGAAAGAGCAAAACATTTCTATGGAGAAAGTATTCCAGCAGGGACAGAAGCAGGACAAGAAAAGACAATGCAAATTACAAAAAGATATCCTTTAGGAGTAGTAGCAGCTATTATTCCATTTAATTTCCCAAGTGATTTATTCTGTCAAAAAGTACCACCAGCATTATTAATGGGAAATAGTATTATTGTAAAACCATCTAATTATAATCCATTAACATTAATAGAATATGTAAAATTAATGATAGAAGCAGGTGTGCCAGCAGGTTGTATTCAAGTTTTAACAGGAGATGGACCAATAGCAGGACAAGCTTTAGCAAGACATCCAGGTGTACATTTAGTATCTTTAACAGGTGGAACAGCTGCAGGAATTCAAACAATGGGAACAGCTTCTCAAAATTTAACACATGTTATGTTAGAATTAGGTGGAAATGATGCTTTTATCTTCTTAGAAGATGGAGATATGGATTTAGCAGTAAGAGAAACCAAGTGGGGAAGATTATATAATGGTGGACAAGTATGTTGTGCAAGTAAAAGATTTTTAATCCATAATTCTAGAAAACAAGAATTTATAGACAGAATTAAAGAATTAATAGCAAGCCTAAAAATTGGTGACCCAATGCAAGAAGATACAGATATGGGACCAATGGTAAATATTAATGCAGCTAAAAGAATTGAAGAACAAGTAAATAAAACCATAGCAGAAGGAGCAACTTTAGTATGTGGTGGAAAAAGAGAAGATGCATATTATTATCCAACAATTCTAGATAATGTAACAAAAGACATGGAAGTTGCAAAAGATATGGAAATATTTGGACCAGTTATTTCTGTTATTGGATTTGATACAGTAGAAGAAGCAATTGAAATTGCAAATCAATCTTCTTATGGTTTATGTGGATGTGTAATTTCAAAAGATGTAACAAGAGCCATGAAAATTGCAGATAGATTAGAATGTGGTGGAGCTGTTATTAATGGTGCTAGTTTCTATCGTTCTTTTGAAATGCCATTTGGAGGATGGAAACATTCTGGAATAGGAAATGAAGGAGTACTTAGCACATTACAAGAAATGTCAAGAGTTAAAACAATTGTCCTAAAAAATATTTTATAGGAGGAAAATAGGAAAAGATGAATAAAAAAAGAAATATTATTATTTTCATTATTATTTTAATACTTGCTATTGTTATAGGAGCGATATTCATCTTTTCTTATTTCCAAAGTCAAAAAAAACAAAATAATCCAAGTACACAAACAAGTATAAGTAGTTTAAAACCTACTTTATCTAAAATTTATGAAAAAATGTTACAAGGAGAAATTTATAGTTTTTCTCTTATATTAGATGATAACAATAAAACAATTACAATAAGAAATGGAGATAAAGCAAGGGTTGATTTTTATCAAGACGGAGTTCATACAACAGATATCATAAAAGATGGAGCAACTTATAGATTGATTCATAATGATAAACAATATTTTGAATATCCTAGCAATACAGTAGAACTTACTAATTTGTTGAGAAAATTTGAAAGAACAAAAAAGGATGTAACACCTCAAAAGGGAGAAGAAATCATAGAGGGAAAAAATTATTATTATGAAGAATATAAAGGAACTGCAGAGTTTTTAATGCAGGGAAAAGCAGGAGTGGATTTAACAGAGGCATCTACTAAATTTTATTATGATAATGATTCTTTAGTTTATATTAAAACAATACTAAAAGAAAAAGAAGAATTATTGAAGGTAGAAATGTCTTATTCGTCTGGTCAAACTTCTTTTGATGTACCAACAGATTATCAAAAGATAGAAGAATAGAGAATAGATACTTAAATGTATTGATATATTAATATTCTTGGCAAAAACAAATTTTGGGGTGTAACAATCAGAATCTTGCCTGTAAAATATTAATATATCAATCATTTTAAGTTATAAAAAGTAAAATAAAAAAGAGGAGGAAAGCAAAATGTCAATGAGATTCGTGTTAAATGAAACATCATATTTTGGAAAAGGTGCAAGAGAAGAACTTGCAGGTGAAATAAAAAAGAGAGGGTTTGAAAAAGTTTTTTTAGTAAGTGATAAATCATTAGTAGATGCAGGAGTTACTGCAAAAGTAGAAGAAATTCTAGAAAAAGCAGATATTCCTTATACACTATATTCAGAAATCAAGCCAAACCCAACCATCGAAAATGTATTAGATGGTGTAGAAGCTTGTAAAAATGCAAAAGCAGACCTTATTGTAGCAGTAGGAGGAGGTTCTAGCATAGATACTGCAAAAGGAATTTCTATTATTATGACAAATCCAGATAGAGCAGATGTAAAATCTTTAAATGGAAATTCTAATACTGTAAATAGAGGAATGCCAATTATTGCTATGCCAACAACAGCTGGAACTGCAGCAGAAGTTACTATTAATTATGTAATAACAGACCCTGATGCAGAAATAAAAATGGTATGTGTAGATCCAAATGATATTCCAATTTTAGCTATTATCGATTCAGAATTAATGGCATCTATGCCAAAAAGTTTAGCAGCGGCAACAGGAATGGATGCATTAACACATGCAGTAGAAGGATATATCACTTTAGCACATAATGAAATGTCTGATATGTTTCATATGAAGGCTATTAAAATGATTTTTAAATATTTAGCAAAAGCAGTAAATGAAAAAGATGATGAAGCAATAGAAATGATGGGAATGGCTCAATATATTGCTGGAATGGGATTTTCTAATGTAGGACTTGGAATTGTACATTCAATGGCACATCAATTAGGAGCTGTTTATGATACACCACATGGAATTGCTAATGCAATGTTATTGCCAACAGTAATGAAATTTAATGGAGAAGTATGTTATGAAAGATTTAGAGATATCTTAAAAGAATTAGGATATCCAGCAGAAAAATATACAAAAGAAGAAGTGATTAAAACATTTGTAGAAAAAATTCAAGGATTATCTGAAGAAGTTGGTATCACAACAACAATTAAGGATTACGGAGCAAAAGAAGCAGATTTTGAAATGTTAGCTGATAAAGCAATGAAAGATCCTTGCAAACCAGGAAATCCAAGAGAAGTAACAAAAGAACAATTTATAGAATTATTTAGAAAAGCAATGTAAATGTTGATATATTATGTATCAACATTTTTTTGCATAATATTCAAATTTGACAAAAAAACAAAAATAAGATAAAATTTTAAATGCGACAAAATGTCATAATAAAAAAGAGGTGTGAGCAATGCCAAAAACAACATATTTTCATTTAAAAGAAGAAAAAAGAGAGAAAATAGAAAAAGCATTAGAAAAAGAATTTGGAAGAGTTCCTTTTGAAAAAGCTTCTATTAGCAATATTATCAAAGATGCTCAAATTCCAAGGGGAAGTTTTTATCAATACTTTGAAGATAAAGAAGATGCAATTAAATATATTGTGCAAAAATATATTATGATAGAACATAATATAATATATGATGCATTAAAAGAAACAAAAGGAGATATATTTAATATGGCAGTTTTGGCTTTTGAATATATTGTTAAAAATGCAACTCAAAAAAAGGAAATGAATTTATATAAAAATATTATGAAAGAAATTAAAAGAAATAATATTAATATTTTTGATGAAAGTAAAGAAAATATAAGAACAAATGAAATAAAAGATAGAATAGATGTAAGCCAGCTAAATATACAAAATGAAAAAGATTTAAAATATATGATGAAAATATTGATTAGTATTATTAGAACTACTGGAATCGAAGTGATAGACAATAAAATTTCTGTAGAACAAGGAAAAATAGATTTAATAGAGCAATTGGAAATTTTAAAACGTGGTATGTGTAAATAAATAAGAATTGAATAAAAAAGCTATACAAAAAAATTTATCTATGATATAGTAGAAGTAAATAATATAGTAAAGAAGGGAAGAATATGTTAGAAAATTTTTTGAAAAAATCTAGTTGGACAGATATTATTACATCACTTATTTTTATTTTGTTTGGAGTCATGCTTGTAATTAGTCCTGAAATGGTACAAGCCATGATATCAATTTTATTAGGAGCAATTTTTATTGCAATGGGAATATTTAGATTAATTAATTATTTTGCTTCTGGAAAAACAGATAGTTACTCTTTAGCAACAGGAGTAGTTGCAATATTAATAGGTATTATTATTTTCTTTTGCTCTGGAATTATTTTATCTTTTTTTAGAATTATTATAGCACTTTGGATTATTTATAGTGGAATTATAAATTTACAAACCACTATAATATGGAAAGACTTTAAATCTAGATTATGGTTATTAACTTTAATTTTATCTATTTTAATGATAGTAGCAGGAATATTTATTTTAATAAATAATGGAGCTATATTACAAACTATAGGTGTCATGATAATTGTTTATGCTATTATGAATATTATAGAAAATATTATATTCATGAAAAAAATAGAAAATTATAGAGATTAATACAAAAGGAAAAGGAGAAAATAATGGAAAGAGATAGTATTAACAAATTAAATGATTTGATAGATAAAATTCCTATTACAGAAGATAATAGAGAAGAAATTAAAGAAATAAAGCAAATGTTATCAGAAGGAAACTTCAAAAAAGCTTTAGAAAAAATGAAAGGTTTAACATATCAAACACAAGATGAAAAAAAGAAAATAAAGAAGAAAAAAGAAAAGAAAAAAGAAAATGAATATCCAAGCAAATTAAGTAGTCCAGAATTAGAAGCACAATTTATAGGATTGCTTTTAGAAAATCCTAAATTAATAGTTAGATATCATTTTTTATATGAAGAATGTTATTTTGAAGATAGTGAATTACTAAATATATATAAGAGCGTTATTTTTACAGAAGGCGCAGCATATAGTTCAGAAGCTGTAAAAAACGGATTTAACTTTTCTAAAAGTTCAGAAGAAGTTTATAAATTAAAACTAAAACTAAAACAGGATGTAGAAGGAAAAAAATATAATATAGAAAAAATTTATAAAGAATTGAAAAAATTATTTGTATTAAGAAAAAGTTATTTGGAAATACCAGTAAAAGAATTACAAGAAAAAATAGTAGATATCACAGATTATGAATTATATGACCAAATGTCTGTGGAAGAAGTAGAGAGAGCTATTAACCAAGTAACAGTAACAGGTAAATTCAAACAATCAGTTTTGAACATGAATCTTACAAGATTTTTAGAAGAAGGAGATAATAACTTAACAAACGGCATTGCTCTACCTTTCCCTGCATTAACAGAAGTTTTTAAAGGATTAAGAAGAGGAGAAACCATGGCATTTGCAATGCCTTCTAACTCAGGAAAAAGTAGATTTACTATTAATCTTGCAGCATATACTGCATTTGTACATCAAAAAAAGGTTCTAATTATTTCAAACGAGATGTCAGAAGAAAAAATGAAACTTTGTTTGATTACAACAATTTTAAATAATCCAGAAATTCAAAAAATTCATGGACAAGTTTTGCATAAGACAGAAGGAGAATTACTAGAATTTAAATTTAGACCTGATGAAGATAAAAATGTAAAAGTAGATGAAGACGGATTTGTTGTGCAAGGAGAAGATGAAAATAGAGCTGATTTTATAAAAAGATTAATCAAAGTATCTACGGAATTTAATAAAACAATTGCTGCAACAGAATGGGTTAATAAACAAATCAATAATGCAATTCATTTTATTAATATTACAGATCATACGAATGACGAATTACAAAAAGTTATTATGAATTATTATTACAAAGAAAAAATAGAATATGTTTTTTATGATACTTTAAAAACAGATACAGCAAATATTGGTATAGGGGAAGAATTAAAAAAGACTGCTACCATTTTATCTAATTTGGCACAAAACTTTAGTATTTTTATTTGTGCAACCTTACAATTAACAGAAAATTCTACTCTACCAATTAATTTAGATATCAATGATTTAGCTGTTAGTAGAACTGTAAAAGAAGTATTAGATACTTTGTGCTTAATGAAAAGAATAGATAATGAGGATTTAAAAGATTATGAATATTCTTTAAAAGAAGTAGATACAGAATTTTTTGCTTTAGAGAAAAGCCAAAATCCAGATGTTAGATATTATGCTTGTGTGGTAGATAAGAATAGAGCAGGAGCAAAACCTAAATTAGTTTTTAAATTAAATTTAGCTTATAACAGCTGGGTGGAATTGGGATATTTGAGATTAAAACCATAAAAGTAAACAAAACAAAACTCTTTTCATATTATAAGATAATGAAAGGAGTTTTTATATATGGATTATGAATTAATGATGAATGGAAATGTTAAGATAGGGCAACAAGCACCAGAATTTACAGCGATTACAACATTTGGTGAAATAAGTTTAAAAGATTACAAAGGAAAATGGTTAATATTATTTTCCCATCCAGGTGATTTTACCCCTGTATGTACAACAGAAATAATCGCTTTTACAAAAGCACATACATATTTTAAGCAAATCAATACAGAGTTATTAGGATTAAGTGTAGATAGCAATAATTCACATTTAGCATGGGTATATGATATTTATTGTAAAACAGGTATTCAAATTTCATTTCCTATTATTGCAGATAGAAATGGAGAAATTGCTAGAAAATACGGAATGATAGCAAGTGAAATTAGTAATACTCAAACAGTCAGAAATGTATTTATCATTGATGATAAAGGAATAGTAAGAACGATACTTGTGTATCCTATGAATATTGGAAGATTTGTACCAGAGATTATTCGAATTGTGCAAGCATTACAAATGGCAGATTGTAGCGAAGCAATGACAGCTGCTAATTGGATTCCAGGTCAACCAGTTATTTTGCCACCACCTACTACTTTTGCAAAATTGCAACAAAGAAACGAAGAAATTCAAAGTAACGGAAATGGAATTAGTTGGTATTTAAGCTTTAAAGAACCTGCACAAAAATGTACAGATGCAAATGAAAAAAATAATAACAAAAAATAAAAAATTTGCTTAAAAAGTATAAAAATTTCCAAATAAAAAAAGCATAATAAAATTAAAAAAACACATAATAATAATATGAACCAAAAAGAAAGTTCAAATTTTTTTCTTGGAGGCTAAACAATGGAAAAAAATCAAAAAATTCATTGTACAGTAGAAAGTTGCACTTATCACAATAAAGATAAAAATTTATGTGTTTTAGATGCAATACAAGTAACCCCAAATGCTAATAAAAAAACAATGAAACCAGATGAATCGATGTGTGCAAGTTATGAATATGAGAAGGAATAAAATTTCTTCTCTTTTTTCTTGACATATTTTTAAAATAGAAATACAATAGCAAAAGAAAATAGAAAAGCAAAAAAATAGAAAGGATGGATAATTATGTTAGTAACAACAAAAGAAATGTTTGAAAAATCAATGAAAGAAAGATATGCTATAGGAGCATTTAATGTAAATAATATGGAAATTATACAAGCAATTGTAGATGCTGCAGCAGAAAGTAAATCACCTGTTATTTTACAGGCATCTTCTAGTGCCATTAAATATGCAAGAATTAATTATTTAATGAAAATGGTACAAGCAGCAGTAGAAGAACATCCAGAAGTACCAATTGCCATTCATTTAGATCATGGACCAGATTTTGAAATTGCTAAAATGTGTATTGATAATGGATTTACATCTGTTATGATAGATGGTTCTAAATATGATTTTGAAGAAAATGTAGCCTTAACTAAAAAAGTAGTAGATTATGCACATAGTAAAGGTGTTGTTGTAGAAGCAGAACTTGGAAAATTAGCTGGAATAGAAGATGATGTAAATGTAGAAGCATCAGATGCTATGTATACAGACCCAGCCCAAGCACAAGAATTTGTAGAAAGAACGGGTTGTGATTCTTTAGCTATTGCTATCGGAACAAGTCATGGAGCATACAAATTTAAAGGAGAAGCTAAATTAAGATTTGATATTTTAAAAGAAATTAAAGAAAGAATTCCAAATACTCCAATAGTTTTGCACGGAGCATCTACTGTAATACCAGAATTAGTAGAAATGTGTAATCAATATGGAGGAAATATTCCAGGAGCAAAAGGAGTTCCTGATGAGATTTTACATGAGGCAAGTATTTCAGGGGTATCAAAGATTAATGTGGATACAGATTTAAGATTAGCTATGACAGCAGGAATTAGAAAAGTATTTCATGATGACCCTAGTGCCTTTGATCCAAGAAAATATTTAACTCCAGCAAGAGATTTAATTAAAGAAACAGTAAAACATAAAATGAGAGATGTATTTGGTTCTAGCAATAAAATATAAAAGGTTGGCATTGGTTCCAGGTATGGATGCCAAATTTTTAGAAAAAATTTGGCATCCATACCTGGAACCAATGCCAACCTTACCCAGAACCAATGCCAACCCCAACCTGGAACCAATTTTTAATACATTTTATTATTATTTTTTAATTGCATATTAATTTGTCTTTGAGCATCTTTTTTCGCTAAATCCTGACGTTTGTCATATAATTTTTTACCTTTACCAATACCAAGTTTCAATTTTACAAAACTACCTTTAAAATATAATTCTATGGGAATTAAACTATAACCTTTTTGTTTTATAAGACCTAATAATTTATGTATTTCTTTTTTATGGATTAATAACTTTCTATCTCTTAAAGGATTTTTATTAAATATATTACCATGTTCATAAGGACTAATATGCATTCCATAGATATAAGCTTCTCCATTTTTTATACTAGCATATGTATCTTTTAAATTTACTTTTCCCATACGAATAGACTTTATTTCTGTTCCTGATAATACAATTCCCACTTCTAAAGTATCTTCAATTGTATAATTATGATATGCTGTAGGATTTTTGGCAATTAATTTTATATTCATTTATAAACTCCTAGTTATTTTTTTTATTATTATAACATAGTAAAATGAAAATGCCAATGGGGACGTTCTTTTTTGGCAGATAAGAAATACAAATTTAAATAAAAAGAACGTCCTTAAAATTTCATGAAAACTAGTCATTGTGCGAATTAGCATCTCTTAATTGCATTGAATAATACCAAACAAGAGCTATAATTGCAATAGCAGCAATACCTAAAATAAGCCAAGTCCAAGCAGTTGCATTCATTCCCATAAAAGTTGCTTGCGTAGTAGAAGTTCTAGTAGCTGTATAATTTCCATTGTTAGTATCAGTCATCATAGTATTGTTATTTGTATCTTTTTTTGTATTATCATTATCGCCATTTTCTCTTATTGCATTTACAGTATTGTTAGCAGAATCTTCCATGGCACCTGTTGCATCTTTAGATGCATTAGAAATATCTTTTACACCATTTTCAATAGCATTTTCAGCACCACCTACAACATTTCTAACACCATCGGTAGCATCTTGAAGAACATTGTTAGCAGAACAAATGGTAAATGTAAAGACAATACTTAACAAAATCCCTAAACTGATTAATAATTTTTTGTACATAAAATTATCCTCCTATAAAATTTTCAAAGAACTTATATATCTATATAAGTAATAAAATAATGACAAAATAAAAATTTTTTCATCATAAAAATACAAAGTTCTATTAATAGTATTAAAAAAATGGGATAAAATATACATGTAAAATTTGAAAAAACAAAAATAAAAAACTCTAAAAAATTAGAGTTTTGAAAAATTTTATAAAAATGTATTTTTTAGTTATTTTTTTAATCGAATAAGAATAGCAATTGCTAGTAATATTAATAAAATACCAATAACAATTAAAAGTATATTAAGAATACCAACTAATCCTAATTCAGAATCTGAAGAAGTATTGTTAGCACTATTAATTGTTGTGGAATAAGGTGAAGAAGTGGTATTAGTATTAGAAGTATTTGTGTTAGATGTATTATTAGTAGCATTATTTGTACTAGATGTATTAGATGAATTTGTATTTCCAGCAGTATTTGTATTAGAAGTGTTTTCTGCTGTTCCATTTTCTTCTGTTATATTCATATCAACAGCAAAAGATGAAATTGGTATAAATAAAATTACTATCATTAATATTACTATTAACAAATATTTAATTGTTCTTAACATTTTATATCTCCCTCCAAATAAAAACAATGATGTTTTTTTATTCTTTTGTTTTATATTTATCATGATATCATAAAGAAACAAAAAATGTCTAGTTAATTTGGTAAAAAATTAAAGAATTTACAAAAAAGTTACAATAGTGTATAGTAGGTATGGAAAAATGAGTTTGTGAGAAATTAAGAAAGTTCAGTAATATACTAGTATTTAAAAGGATTTTTGTTCTTTTTGTATTCCAACCTGTTTATTTTTTAAATTTTTTATGATATTATTAAAAAAATTAAGGAGGGAAGCAAATGAAAAAAATAGATTTTTTAGCAACAGATGGAATAGCTTTAAATGGATTTTTATATCAAGCAAAAGAAATGAGCAAAAAAGTTATTTTAGCAGTACATGGTATGAGTAGTAACTGTTTCAAACAAAGAGATGATATTATTGCCAAAATTGCAAATGAAAATGGAATTTCCTATTTTTGTTTTAATAACAGAGGAAGCGAACTTATGAAATATATCAAAAAAAATATAAACGGAAAAAAAGAAAAAACATTAGGTGGAACTTCTTATGAAGATGTATTAGAAAGTTATGAAGACATTGTAGGAGCTATTTTAAAATTAAAAGAATTAGGATATAAAGATATTTATTTACAAGGACATAGTTTAGGTTGTACAAAAATTGTATATACCTATCATGAATTAAAAGATGACGAAGATGAGCTTTTAACATCTATAAAAGGAATTATACTACTTTCTTTAATAGATATACCAGGAACTTTAAAAATATATTTAAGAGATAAATTAGAAACTTATATAAAACTGGCAGAAGAAAAAGAAAATGCAGGATTAGGAAAAGAATTAATGCCAAAAGATGCTTTTATACATCCCATTAGTGTGAAAACTTTTTTAAGATATGCAAAAAATAATCAAGAAATAGATTTTGCACAATATGGAAAAGATACACAATTAGAAAAACTGAATGAAATCAAAGTTCCTCTTTTTATGAGATGGGGAAATACAAATGAAATGATTTTACAAAAAGCTGATGAATTAGTAGATATTGTTTCTAATATCTTACAAAATCCTAAAAAAGATATTGATTATATAGATGGTGCAGACCATGGATATACAGGTAAAGAAGAAATATTAGCGAAGCAAATAATAAGCTTTATACAAAAGATTAAATAAGAAGGGGGGTACAAATGAAAGAAGATTTAGCAAAAGCACGAAAGCAAAATATGCGACTATATGCATTATATAGGCCAATATCATTAGATTTATTGTTTTACTATTGTATTGAATTTTTATTTTTAACACAAGTGAAGCAAATCAGCGCTTCTCATGTTGTGTTAGGTGCTTCTTTTTATGCTATTTTTATGATAATATGGCAAGTACCTGCAAGCGTTATTATTGATAAAATAGGAACTAAAAGATGTACCGTTTTAGCAAATATTTTTAATGTTATATATATAATATTAATAATGAGTTGTACAGGACTAAAAACCCTTATTTTAGCACAATTTTTTAGTTCATTATGTTTTACATTAAAAGATATTTCCGATATAGCATTATTAGAATATTCTATTCCAGAAACTAGTAATAAGGGGGCAATTTTTTCTAAAATAGAAGGGAAAGCTTATAAAAATTATTACTTGTTCAATTGTATTTCTTCTGCTATTTGTGGCTTTTTATATGCATTTAATAATTATTTACCTATGATGATTTCTCTTATGATAAGTATTTTGTCAGTTGTCATGTCATTGGGATTCAAAGAATTAGGTGAGAAATTAAAGAAAAAACAAAGTCCTCAAGAAAAAATGGCAAATTATTTTCAAGATTTGAAAAATGGAATGCAATTTATATTGAAATCACCTAGATTAAGAAGTTTGTTTATTTGTATAGGTATTACTTGGGGAATATTTTGTTTAATGGGAACATATCAAAGTAGTATTTTAGTAGATATTGGAGCATCTGCCCAAGTGATTTCAATTGTAACAGCTTTATCTAGTTTGGCATCTTCTATAGGTTTAAAAAGGCAGAGGCAATTTCATGAACATTTTAAAAATAAGACATTATCGATTATATTACTTGTTATGATAGTAACGATATTTATAATCGGAATAACAGGGATATTGCAGTTACCATATGACACAACATTAATTATTATTGTCGTAGCATTTTTAATATTTTATGGCATAAAAGGAATAAACAATATATTGCTAGATAGATATCTAAATAATTTTGCTAAAGAAAATATGATTACACAAATATTTGCAGTAAAAGCTATTAGTAAAAATGTTTTTAGGTCTTGTATTGGATTTTTAGGCGCTTATTTATTAGATATTACTAATACTGCAAATGCGACGATATTAGTTGGAATTATTTTGTTAATTACTACTTTAGGATTAGTTAGTTATATGAAAACAAGGCTTGGTTTAAAGCCAGAAGAATATGATGAGAAAGATGTTATTTCTATTAAATAAAAAATAAAAGGGAGATGGATAAGATGAAAAAAAGAACAAAAATTTTAATTATAGTAGGTGTTATCATCCTTATTATAATAGCAGGTATATTATACTTGGTGGCATTAGATGAAAAACAAAACGAACTTTTAACAGAAGAATTAGCAAAAATAGAAGAATATGCACAAACAGGAAACATGGACAATGAAGAATTACAAAACATTTTAAATAGAACTGTTACAACAGGAAATTATTCTAAAATAGAAAAAGCATGTAAACAATATTTAACAGATATATTGGCTCAACAAGAAAAAATAAAACAAATTTTAGAGGATGAAAAACTAACTAAAATATTGTCAGCAGAAAATTATCAAGTAGATGGCCCAGAATTTGTTAGTACGAAGGAATATATTACGACTACTAGAACAAATTTAAATAAATACACAGAAGAATTGACACAATTAATAAGTGAAGAAAAAATATTGTCTTATGCAGAAAATCAAGGTATGGATTCTACCGATATAGAAATTTATAGACAAGAGTTAACAGGACAAATTAACGAAGAAGAATCGAAAAATGAACTAAAGAGTTCTGTTAGTGAAATTACAAAGATATTAGACATAGCTGAAAAAGTAATAGATTTTTTAATACAAAATAAAACTCATTGGGTAGTGGAAGAAGAAAACATTATTTTCGATAACCAACAATTATCTGACAAATATAATACATTTATTTCAGAATTATAAATTTTTAAAAAGAACTATTGCATTTTAATATTAGGTTTTGTTATAATAAAAAAAATAAATAAAAAGGAAGTAAAAAAATGCATCAAAATATAAAAAAAATAAAAATAATCTCAATCCCAACTATTATAATAATAGTTGTTGCATTTGCTTTCTTTTTTTGAAATAAGGATTTTATTCCTTATTTTTTTTATGTGATAAGAAATTTATTACATAAAAATACATTTAGATTATTTTAAACGAGAAAGGAAGAAAAGTATGGAAAAACCAAACAGAAAAATTATTTTAGAAGATGGAGATGAATACATTGGTTATGGATTTGGAGCTAATAAAGAAGTTATTTGTGAAATTGTATTTAATACTTCTATGGTTGGCTATCAAGAAATTGTTTCAGACCCATCTTATACGTATCAAATGGTAGTAATGACTTATCCATTAATCGGAAATTACGGAATTACAGATGAAGATTATGAAACAAAGCAACCTACTATAGGTGGAATGATAGTAAGAGAATATAATGATTTACCAAGTAATTTTAGATACACAAAAACATTATCTGAATATTTGGAAGAAAATGATATACCAGGAATATCTGGAATAGATACTAGAAAATTAACAAGAAGTATTAGAGAAAAGGGAAGTAGAAAAGCAATTATAACAGATATTACAACAAGTAAAGAACAAGCATTAAAAAAGTTAGAATCCTATCATATTCCAAAAGATGCAGTAGCCAAAGTGAGTTGCAAAAAAAGATGGTATTCTAGAACCGCAAATGCAAAATATAATGTCGTTGCAGTAGATTGTGGAATTAAGTTAAATATTGTAAGAAGCTTAAATAAAAGAGGATGTAATGTAACAGTAGTTCCTTATTGTATTACTGCACAAGAAATAGAAGCTTTAAAGCCAGATGGTATATTTTTATCTAATGGACCAGGAAACCCAGAAAATGTACAAGAAGTAATAACATTAGTAAAAAAATTGAAAGGACAATATCCTATTTTTGGAATCTGTTTAGGACATCAAATAATCAGTTTAGCATATGGTGCTAAAACATATAAACTTAAATTTGGACATAGAGGAGGCAATCATCCAGTTTTAAATCTAAAAACTAATAAAATAGAAATAACAAGTCAAAATCATAGTTATGCAGTAGATGAAAAATCTTTAGAAAAAACGGATTTGATACCAACACATAAAAATATTTTAGATAATACTATAGAAGGAGTAGCATGTAAAAAAGATAAAATATTTAGTGTGCAATATCATCCAGAAAGTGCACCAGGGCCACAAGATAGTGGATATTTGTTTGATAAATTTATTAATTTAATGGAGGGAAAATAGAATGCCAAAAAGAAAAGATATAAAAACTGTTTTAGTAATTGGTTCAGGACCAATTGTAATAGGACAAGCAGCTGAATTTGATTATGCAGGAACACAAGCATGTTTAGCACTAAAAGAGGAAGGATACAAAGTCATATTGGTAAATTCCAATCCTGCTACTATTATGACAGATACTTCTATTGCAGATAAAGTATATATGGAACCATTAACTTTAGAATATGTTGCCAAAATTATTAGATATGAAAGACCAGATGCCATTCTTCCAGGAATAGGAGGACAAACTGGGTTAAATATTGCTATGCAATTATATAAAAAAGGTATTTTACAAGAATGTCAAGTAGAATTATTAGGAACTAGTAGCCAAAGCATTGAGAGGGCAGAAAATCGAGAAAAATTCAAAGAACTATGTCAAGAATTAGGAGAGCCAGTGTTAGAGTCTATGATAGCAAGTTCTTTAGAAGAAGGAATAGAAGCAGCAAATAAAATAGGATATCCTGTTGTATTAAGACCTGCCTTTACTTTAGGTGGAACAGGTGGTGGTTTTGCAGATAATGAAGAAGAATTGCAAGAACTAATGAAACATGCTCTAAAGCTTTCGCCTGTAGGACAAGTATTAGTAGAAAAAAGTATTAAGGGATATAAAGAAATAGAATATGAAGTAATTAGAGATAGTAATGATACAGCAATTACAGTATGCAATATGGAAAATTTGGACCCAGTAGGAATTCATACAGGAGATTCCATTGTAGTGGCACCAAGTCAAACTTTGACAAACAAAGAATATCAATTATTAAGAGATAGTAGTTTGAAAATTATTAGAGCATTAAAAATTGAAGGGGGATGCAATGTCCAATTTGCCTTAGACCCTCATTCTTTTAACTATTATGTGATTGAAGTAAATCCAAGAGTATCTCGTTCTTCTGCATTGGCATCTAAGGCAAGTGGTTATCCAATTGCAAGAGTTTCTGCGAAAATTGCAGTAGGTATGAGATTAGATGAAATTATGCTAGCAAATACTCCTGCAAGTTTTGAACCAGCACTAGATTATATTGTTTGTAAAATTCCAAGATTTCCATTTGACAAATTCACACTCGCTTCTAATAAATTAAGCACGCAAATGAAAGCCACTGGAGAAGTTATGAGTGTGGGAAGAACTTTTGAAGAGAGTTTATTAAAAGCAATTAGGTCATTAGAAACAGGAGCTTATCATATTCATATCCATAAATTTAATAAAATGGAAACATCAGAAATGATGGAATATATCAAAGATGGAACAGATGATAGAATTTATGCAATTGCAGAATTAATAAGAAGAAATATAGATTTAGGATTAATTTATCAAACAACAAAAATCGATATGTTTTTCTTAGAAAAAATTAAAAATATTACTAAATGGGAAAGAGTATTAGCAGAAAATGTTGGAGATTTAGAAATTTTAAAAATCGTTAAAAAAATGGGATTTAGTGATAAATATATTGCTCAAGTATGGAAAAAAGAGGAAGAAGAAATTTATCTTCTACGAAAAAAAGAAAATATTTATCCAGTATATAAAATGCTCGATACTTGTAGTAGTGAATTTGAAAGTTATGTACCGTATTTTTATTCTACTTATGAAGAAGAAAACGAATCTATTGTGAGTGATAAAAAGAAAATTATTGTACTTGGAGCAGGACCAATTAGAATTGGTCAAGGTGTAGAATTTGATTATTCTACTGTACATGCTGTAAAAACCATTAAAGAAGCAGGTTATGAAGCTATTATTATTAATAATAATCCAGAAACAGTTTCAACAGATTATACGACTAGTGATAAATTGTATTTTGAACCATTGACAGTAGAAGATGTTATGAATATTATTGATTTAGAAAAACCAGAAGGTGTTGTTAGTTCTTTGGGTGGACAAACAGCTATTAATCTAGCAGAACCACTTTCTAAATTAGGAGTAAAATTAATTGGAACAGATGTAAATGCGATTGAAAAAGCA
This sequence comes from uncultured Clostridia bacterium, assembly GCA_944389395.1. Lineage (GTDB taxonomy): Bacteria > Bacillota > Clostridia > TANB77 > CAG-508 > CAG-269. The sequence goes on from CALXME010000005.1 coordinate 27,320, forward strand.
GAAAATAGAGATGCTTTTGAAAAGGTTATGAAACAATTAAATTTATTACAACCTAAAGGAGAAGCGGTAACAAGTATAGAAGATGGTATTAAAGTGGCAAATGAAATTGGCTATCCTGTATTAGTAAGACCAAGTTATGTATTAGGCGGAAGAGCAATGCAAATTGTGTCTAATCAAAAAGCTTTAGAAAAATATTTGAAAACAGCAGTAGAAATCAATAAAAAACAACCTGTACTTGTTGACAAATATATAATAGGTAAAGAGCTAGAAGTAGATGCTGTTTGTGATGGCAAAGATGTATTTGTACCAGGTATTATGGAGCATGTTGAAAAAACAGGAATTCATTCTGGAGATAGTATTAGTATTTATCCTACTTTTAGTGTTAGTCAAAAAGCAAAAGAAACCATATTGGATTATACTGTAAAACTAGGTTTAGGTATTGGAATTGTTGGATTATATAATATTCAATTTATTGTAGATAAGGAAGAAAAAGTTTATGTAATAGAAGTAAATCCTAGGTCTTCTAGAACAGTTCCTTTTATTTCAAAATCAACAGGGTATTCGCTTGCTGATATTGGTACTTTAGTGATGTTAGGAAAATCTTTAAAAGAACAAGGAATAACACAAATTTATCCAAGAGAAAAAGAAAGATGGTATGTAAAAGCTCCTGCATTTTCTTTTTCAAAATTATTAGGATTAGATGCTTATCTTTCTCCTGAAATGAAATCTACAGGAGAGGCAATTGGTTATGATAAAAAATTAACAAGAGCATTATACAAGGCATTACAATCTTCTGGATTACGTTTGGCAAATTATGGAACAATATTTGTTACGATTGCAGATAAAGATAAAGAGGAAGCATTGCCTTTAATTAAAAGATTTTATCAGTTAGGGTTTAATATTGAAGCAACTAAGGGTACAGCTAAATTTTTAAAAGAACATGGTATTAGGACAAGGGTAAAGAAGAAAATTAGCGAAGGTAGTGATGAAATTTTAGAATCTTTAAGAAAAGGACATGTAACTTATGTGATTAATACTAGAAATATGGATTCTATTGACCAAGAAACAGATGGTAGTTTGATTAGAAAGTGTGCTGCTGAAAATAATATTGCTATGTTTACAGCTTTAGATACGGTTAGAGTTCTTTTAGAAGTACTAGAGGAAATTACACTTGGAATTTCTACTATTGACTAAATAATGAACATTAAAAAAAATCTCTTTATGACAGAAATGCCATAAAGAGATTTTGGTATATAAAAAATATTATATTTCAAATTCTTCTGAATCAAAGTATATATCTGAATCTGAAGTATAAACATATTTTATGACTCTATAAGTTCCTTTGGATAGAGTTCCATAAATATCATTCCAATCAAGTACTTGTTCAATTTGATTGCTTTTGTTTACTTTATAGATACTATCACTAAAATTAGGGTTTTGTAATAAATCTAATTTTTTCCAACTATCGTTTTCTTTTTTCTCTAGGTAGTAAGTTTCTTTCCAAATGTAAGGAAATTCGTTGTTATCTGTAATTAAGATAGTTGCTCCGGTTGGAGTTAAGGAACTTTTAACAATTTCTATTTTTACGTTTTCTGTATTTCTGTTATAATCTTTTTCTATTTGGTTTGCTTTTTCTGTTAAATGCATCATATTTGTTGCAACACTTTTATAGGCATTCGCAAAATAGAAACAACGATTGATAGCTACTATAAGGATAATAATTAATATAACAATTATAATTAAAAATATTTTATTTAATTTATTCATATACATCATCTCCTATGTTTTAATTATAGCACATTTTACAGTATTTTACAAGGTTTTCCAAAAAAATACAAATTTTTGTTGACTTATACCGATGATTATGGTAATATTTGGTAGATGTTTTCATAGATTCTTTATGGAAATGTTGAAAAAATGATTACTACTGTAGTGATTTCCAGAGTAATCAAGTCCTGATGTTGCTTTTGATAGATGTAAGTGCTGTTTGAAAGGAGCATTTGCATGAAAACAAAATTAAGAGTTGCTATTTTGTCCATTATTTTGGTATTGAGCTTGGCGGGTACATCAACAGTGGTGTTTGCTAGTGAAGACTATAGAACTGTGACCGTAACGAGCCAATGGCAATGGATCGCACGCGATTCGAATGGATTTGGATGTAATATAAAAATTGTAGGACAATTAACATCCTTAGGTACGCGTATTGATGTTAGGATGCTTGGGAAAAATAATAATGTATTGTGGCAGGAAAATGATTCTTGTCCGGGGCTTTCTAACAGAGTTTATTCGTGTGGTTCTGATGTTTATGAAATACAAGTAAGAGTGGATCCGGGAGTATATGGTACGGCTTTTAAGTTAGAGGAAGAATTCTTTTATATGATAGGAGAATTTAATCGTTGCTTTGCAACACAAAAAGTGACGCAAGAAGGAATATGTGCAATCATAGAACGGACGATGTTAGAATTGCTTTCAGCAGGAATAACAGGTAGAGAGTTCTTAGACGGCTGGTGCAATACAGATTGCAATACAATAAATGAAAATGCAGAGTATGTACTCAGAACATTAAAAGATGCTGGAAAGCAGAACAATGCTTTAACGGACTGGCTTTTTGAAAGACAGATTACGCAACTAAAAGACTTTGGGATTTTTGATTATATGGAAAAGATTTATAGTTGTGAAGGGCATTATCTGAAAAAGAACCCATTATCAATTGCTAGAGTGATAAAACCAAAAAACAGAGAAGATTCTATTTTAATAGGAGATTCTTTGAGCAGTGATATTGCTTTTGCGAATAATGCGGGAGTTGATAGCATCTGGTTTAATCCGAGTCGGACAAAAAATCTGACATCTTTAAAACCGACTTTCGAAATTACTTCATTATGGGAAGTATTGGATATTATTCAATAAGATGTCCTTGAAATTAAGGAAAACAGTACCATTATTCATAGAGTAGTGGTACTGTTACTTTTATCATGCAAAAAAGTAAAAATAACTCTTGACAAAGAAAAAAATGTGCCTTAAAATAGTTAGGTAACTAACAAAAAAGAAGGTGAAACATTGAAAAAAGAAAGAGAAGTTGGAAAAGAGTTGCAAATGTTATCAAGGCAAATAAAAAGAAGAATGGATCAATCTGTATCAGAATATCAAATTACTGGAAAACAAGTATCTATACTCTTATATATTTATGACGAATCTAAAAAAAGAGATGTGTATGCAAAAGATATAGAAGTGGCATTTGATATGAGAAGGGCATCTGTAACAGGAATACTACAATTAATGGAGAAAAATGGAATTATCAAAAGAGAAGGAAATGCTCAAGATGCCAGATTAAAAAAATTGACTTTAACAACAAAAGCTAAAGAAGCAAGGGAAAAACTAAAAGAAGAAATCGAACAAGTAGAAACAAGTTTAACAAAAGGAATTTCAAGACAAGAATTGAGTATATTTTTTAAAATCATAAATAAAATGTCTTGTAATTTAGGGCAAAAAGAAAAGGAGGAAAAGAAATGATAAAAAAATTAGCAAGTTATGTAAAAGAATATAAAAAATCTGCAATACTTACACCCATATTTGTTATATTAGAAGTTGTCATGGAAGTTATTATTCCGCTTCTAATGGCAAATATTATAGATGTGGGAATTCAAAATAGTGATATTAATTATATTCTAGAAATGGGAATATTGTTAATTATATCTGCTATCTTATCTTTAACATTTGGAATGTTATCAGGAAGATTTGCAGCAAAAGCCTCAGCAGGATATGCTAAAAATTTAAGAAAAGCAATGTTTCATAAAATACAAGATTATGCATTCGAAAACATAGATAAATTCTCAACATCAAGTTTAGTAACAAGAATGACAACAGATATAACAAATGTACAAATGGCATTTCAAATGATAATACGTATCTTAGTAAGAGGACCGATTATGATGATATTTGCTCTTTTAATGGTATTATCAATTAGTGGAAAACTATCTCTAATATTTTTTATTGCAATTCCAGTATTAGGAGTAATACTATATTTAATAGCAACAAAAGCACATCCTATCTTTGAAAAAGTATTCAAAAAATATGATAAATTAAATAGAGTTGTACAAGAAAACTTAAATGCAATAAGAGTAGTAAAAGCTTATGTTCGTGAAGATACAGAAGAAGAAAAGTTCCAAGATGTCAATAATGAAGTATATGCCAACTTTAAAAAAGCAGAAAAAATAGTAGCCTTCAATAGTCCTGTAATGCAGTTTACTATTTATACTTGTATCTTATTTATCTCATGGTTCGGTGCAAGATTAATAGTTGGTGGAGATATGCAAACAGGTCAACTTTCTAGTATTATTACTTATGCATGGCAAATCTTATCTAGTTTGATGATGATATCTATGGTATTTGTTATGGTAATTATTGCACAATCATCAGCAGAAAGAATAGTAGAAGTAATTGATGAAGAACCAGCTTTGAAAAATCCAGAAAACCCAATCAAAGAAGTAAAAAGTGGAGATATTTCATTTAAAAATGTTAGTTTCTGTTATAGTGATGAAAAAGATGAAAATAAATTTGCATTGGAAAATATTAATTTAGACATAAAAGCAGGAGAAACAATAGGAATCATCGGAGGAACAGGAAGTTCTAAATCAACACTTGTACAATTAATACCAAGACTATATGATGTTACAAAAGGTGAGATTAAAGTTGGAGGAGTTAATGTAAAAGAATATGATATCCATGCTTTGAGAGATTCTGTTGCAATGGTGTTACAAAAAAATGTATTATTTTCTGGAACTATTGCAGAAAACTTACGTTGGGGAAAGAAAAACGCAGACCAAGAAGAATTAGAAGAAGTATGTAAACTAGCACAAGCAGATGGATTTATAAAAGAATTTCCATCTAAATATGAAACAGTTTTAGACCAAGGTGGTACAAATGTGTCAGGTGGTCAAAAACAAAGAATTTGTATTGCAAGAGCAATGCTAAAAAAACCAAAAATATTGATTTTAGATGATTCTACTAGTGCGGTAGATACAAAAACAGATAGTTTAATAAGAAAAGCATTTAGAGAAGAAATACCAAATACAACTAAGATAATTATTGCACAAAGAGTTACTTCTGTGGAAGATGCTGATAAAATTATTGTATTAAATGATGGCAAAATAGATGGAATAGGAACATCTGAAGAATTATTAAAAACAAATGAAATCTATAAAGAAGTATATGAATCCCAAATGAAAGGAGATGACAAACAAGATGGAGAATAAAAAGAAGATGACAAAAGGTGCTACTATTAAAAGACTTTTAAGTTATGTAGTTTCTGGTTATAAATTGCAACTAGTAGTAGTTTTAGTTAGTATTATTATCAGTTCATTAGTTGGAGTAGCTGGTATTGAATTTATCAAATATTTAATAGATGATTTTATTACTCCACTTCTTGGAAGTCAAAATCCTGATTATACAGCACTATTTAATGTTATTATGATGATGGCATTAATATATGTAGTAGGAGTAATAGCAACATATATATATAATAGATTAATGATAAATATATCTCAAGGAGTATTAAATAAAATACGTAAACAATTATTTGAGCACATGCAAAAATTACCAATCAGATATTTTGATAGCAGACCACATGGAGAGATTATGAGTATTTATACAAATGATGTAGATACTTTAAGACAGATGCTTAGCCAAAGTATTCCACAAGTATTTTCTGCAGTAGTATCAATGGCAACTATTTTAGTATCTATGTTAACAACAAATGTATATTTAACATTAGTTGTTTTTGCGATGGTAATTATCATGATATTTGTTTCTAAATATTTAGGAGGAAATAGTTCAAGATTTTTCGTAAAACAACAAGAAGACTTAGGAAAAATTGATGGATATATAGAAGAAATGATGGAAGGCCAAAAAGTTGTCAAGGTATTTAATTATGAAGAAGAATCTAAAAATAAATTTGATGCATTAAATGAAGCATTATGTGAAAGTAATACAAAAGCAAATATGTATGCTAATATCTTAATGCCATGTATTATGAATATTGGTAATTTAGGATATGTTTTAGTAGCAGTAATCGGAGGAATGTTATCTGTTAATGGAATACTAACAATAGGAAGTATTGCAGCGTTTTTACAATTTGTAAAAGCCTTTACAAATCCATTAGGTCAAGTATCACAACAAATGAATTTTATTGTAATGGCATTAGCAGGTGCTGAAAGAATATTTGCATTAATAGACGAAGAAGAAGAAATAGATGAGGGATATGTAACTTTAGTAAACGCTAAAATAGAAAACGGAAAAATTACAGAAACTAAAGAAAGAACTGGAATTTGGGCATGGAAACACCCTCATAAAGATGGAAGAATTACTTATACAAGATTACGTGGTCAAGTAGAATTTGAAAATGTTCAATTTGGATACGAAGAAAATAAAAAAATCTTACATGATATTACTTTGACTGCAAAAGAAGGTCAAAAAGTTTCCTTTGTTGGGGCAACTGGAGCTGGTAAAACAACAATTACAAATTTGATAAACCGCTTCTATGATATTCAAGAAGGAAAAATAAGATATGATAGAATTAATATTAGAAAAATTAAAAAAGATGACTTAAGAAGGTCATTAGGAATGGTTTTACAAGATACAAGCCTATTTACAGGAACTATAAAGGATAATATTAGATATGGAAAACTAGATGCAACAGATGAAGAAGTAATAGAAGCTGCAAAACTTTCCAATGCAGACAAATTTATAAAAAATTTACCACAAGGTTATGATACTGTAATTACAGGAAATGGAGAAGGATTATCACAAGGACAAAGACAGTTGTTATCTATTGCAAGAGCAGCTTTAAATAATCCACCAGTTTTAATATTAGATGAGGCAACTTCAAGTATTGATACAAGAACAGAAAAGATTGTACAAGAAGGAATGGATAAATTAATGAAGGGAAGAACGGTTTTTGTTATTGCACATAGATTGTCTACGATTAGAAATTCTGATTTAATTATGGTGCTAGACCATGGCAGAATTATGGAAAGAGGAAACCATGATGAGTTAATAGCTAAAAAAGGAATGTATTATGGTTTGTACACTGGTGCTATTGAGATTGATTAAAAATCTGATAATATACTCTTGAAAAGAGGGAAAAAGATGATTAAAAGGTATAAAGTAGAACAAATTGAAGAAATGGCTCAAATACTGGAAAATGATGGAGTTATTAGTGTTCCAACTGATACTGTTTTTGGTGTTTGTGCTAGGATAAATTCACAAATAGCATATAATAAATTGTTAGAAGTAAAAAAACGACCATTAAATAAAGCTTTTCCTGTTATGTGTGCTAATAAAGAACAAATTAAAAATATAGCAATTGTAGACGAAATAGCAGAAAAATTAATTAAAGCATTTATGCCTGGTCCAATTACGCTAGTTTTAGAAAAAAATAATAAATTACCCAGATATATTACAAACGGAAAAGATACAATTGCTGTAAGAATGGCTACATCAAAGGAGATAGAAAAATTAATAACAAAGATAGGAAGCCCCATATTTATGACAAGTGCTAATCAAAGTGGACAACCTGAATGTACCAATTTAGACGAAATAGAAAAAGTTTGTCCATTACTAGATGGAATGATGGAAGGCGAAGTTTTTTATTCGATAGGAAGTACAATCGTGGACTGCAGAACAAAAGAAATTGAGATTTTGAGAGAGGGGCCAATTTCTTTTGAAGAGATTAAGAAAGTTATAAATGAAAGTAACCATTAATTAGTAACAATGAAATAAGTAAGACAGATAATAAGTTGAAATTATCTGTCTTTTCCTGTATAATTGTAGCAAAAGTTAATCATTTATCGAGGAATTAAATATGGAAACGGTTATATCATTTAGTGGAATTATAATAGCAATCTTATTTTTCATCATAAAAGGAAACCAAGCTGTAATACAATCAGATTCAAACAAATGGCGCAAAATTATAGTTTTAACAATATCTAATTTTATTGTTTACTGTTTGGCACTTTATTGTTATGGTTTTATACAATGGACTATTAGACTTGATAAATTTTATCGCTATCCACACAGAAATCCATTTAATATTATTGTTATTATTTGTTGTATCATCTTCTTTATTGTATTAGGAATATGGTATGTTAAATATAGAAAAAAAGAATATGGTATAACAATGTCTATTGTCATTTTATTGATAACACATATACTAGCAATTTTATTAATAGTAATATTACAACCTTTTAGAAATTTTTTTTAAAATGGAAAAAATTAGTAGTGGAGGGAACAGCGTGAAAGAAAAGAGCATAGCAATGGTAATGGTTGTGATGGTGTAAGTTTTAGATTATGTGAAATAAAATATAATAAAAAATGTCAAAAAGCAAAAAAGTGTCATAAAAATATTGTCAAAAAAGTTATCATTATATATAATAGGAACAGTTAAAAAAGCTATATCTTTAAGTATCGTAAAAAGGGATATAGCTAATAAATTGATGATATAATAGAAAAAGGAAGGAGAGCAAGAATGGGACTAAAATTACAAAATGTATCAAAAGCATTTATTGGCAAACAAGCTGTTCAAAATATTTCTTTTGAAGTAGATAGACCAGGTGTGTTTGGACTTTTAGGAACCAATGGTGCAGGAAAAACAACAACTATTAGAATGCTACTTGGAATCATAAAAAAGGATACAGGTGAAATTACTTGGAATGGGAAATCTGTTGAAAGAAAACATGTGAATTTTGGATATCTTCCAGAAGAAAGGGGAGTATATCCTAAAACTAAGATTTATGACCAATTAATGTATTTTGCAGAATTAAAAGGTATGAAAAAGCAAGAAGCAGATGAGTCTATCAAAAAATGGGCAAAGATATTAAAAGTAGAAGAATATATACCTATGCCAGCAGAGAAATTATCTAAAGGAAATCAACAAAAAATTCAGTTTATGACTTCTATTTTGCATAATCCTGAATTAATTGTTTTGGACGAACCTTTTAGTGGACTAGACCCTGTTAATAGTGAGATTTTAAAAAATGTTATTATAGATTTAGTAAACCAAGGAAAATATATTATTATGTCTAGTCATCAAATGGCATCTATTGAAGAATTTTGTAGTGATATTTTAATTTTAAATAAAGGAAAGACTGTATTACAAGGAAATTTAAAAGAAATCAAAGAAACTTATCCAGCTAATAGATTAGAAATGTCTACTAATATTGCTGTTGATAATTATATTAATAGTGAAAACATGACAATAGAATTTTCAAAAAATAATGAGTATTCTATTAAAATAAAATCAGAAGAAGTAGCTCACCAATTATTACAAAAACTAGTAAATAACAATGTTGAAATTAATAAGTTTGAGATAAAAAAACCAACATTGAATGACATATTTATAGAAAAGGTGGGTGAGTAAAATGAAAGATTTAAAAACTGTAACTGTTTTTACGATGAAAGAAATGTTAAAACGAAAGTCATTTATCATTACAACTATTATCATTTTACTTTTAATTATAGTAGGATTTAATATACCAAATATAATCAGCTTTTTTAGTAATGATAATAATGGACAAAATATCGGAGGAGAACAGTTATTAATAGTAGATTCTCAAAATATATTTGAAGGGACATTAGATACTTTAAATTCTATGGATTTAGGATATCATGTACAAACTTCAAATGAAAATTTAACATTTGAAGATGTAAAAAGTAAAATTGAGAACGAAGAAATAAGTGAAGCAATTATCATAGAGAAAAGTACAGAAAATGTGAATGCTTATCAATTGAGATATATTGTAAAAAATATAGCTACTATTTCTAGTATACCAGAAGATTTAATAAATGCGATAAGTACAACCTATACAAATTTACAAATATCAAAATTGGGATTGACACAAGAGCAATTACAATCTTTAACACCTAATTTTGAATATCATATAGAGCAGACAGAGGAGCAAGAAGTAAGTGGTAATGTAGCAGTTATTATGATATTATCTTTAGTATTATTTTATGCTATTTATTTTTGTGCTTACCAAGTATCTAGTTCTATTACAACAGAAAAAACTTCAAAGATAATGGAAACATTAGTGACATCAACATCTCCAAGAACAATTGTAATGGGAAAAACCATAGGAATTGGTATTGTTGGATTAGTACAAGTATGTTTATTTGTAGCAGTTGCATTAATATCTGCAAAATTATTCTTAGAACCAGGTGTTTTAGAGTCTGTGCTAGATATGTCTAAATTTACACCATACTTAGCAATTATTACAATGATATATTTTATACTGGGATATTTCGCATATGCGTTACTTTATGCATTAACAGGTTCTACTGTGAGTAAGCCAGAGGATATACAATCTGCCAATACTCCTGTTGCAATATTAGCAGTGATAGGATTTTACTTATCTTATTTCACAATGATGAATCCAACCAGTAATTTAAATGTGTTTGCTTCTATGTTTCCAATATCATCACCGTTTTGTATGCCATTTAGAATTATGATGGGAGTGGCAAGTGTAACAGATGTTATTATTTCTTTAGCAATTTTGGTAGTAACTATTTTAATTGTTGCAAATGTGGCTATTAAAATATATTCTAATGCGATTTTGAATTATGGAACTAAAATGTCTTTAGGTGATATGATTAGAATTTATAAAGATAAAAATAACTAAAATAAACTTATTATTGAAAAAATAAAAAGGAGAAAATATGTTTAAATTACATTCAGATTACAAACCAACTGGTGACCAACCTAAGGCAATTGAATATTTATCAAAAGGAGTTATGGAAGGTAAGAAATACCAGACATTACTTGGAGTTACAGGTTCTGGGAAAACTTTTACAATGGCAAATATTATTCAAAATGTTCAAAAGCCAACTCTTGTTTTAGCACATAATAAAACACTAGCTGGGCAATTATATAGTGAATTTAAAGAGTTTTTTCCAGAAAATAATGTTGAATATTTTGTTTCATATTATGATTATTATCAACCAGAAAGCTATATTCCATCCTCAGACACTTATATAGAAAAAGACTCTTCTGTAAATGATGAAATAGATAAATTACGACATTCAGCAACATTATCTCTATTTGAAACAAAAGATGTCATTATTGTAGCATCTGTATCTTGTATTTATGGATTAGGAGATCCAGTAGATTATCAAGAAATGATGTTATCATTAAGAGTAGGAATGAATAGAGCAAGAGATACTGTATTAAAAAAATTAGTAACAATGCAATATACAAGAAACGAAATAGACTTTAAAAGAGGAACTTTTAGAGCAAAAGGAGATATTGTAGAAATTTATCCTTCTGACCAATCAGAATCTGCTGTAAGAGTTGAATTTTGGGGAGATGAAATAGAAAAAATAACAGAAATCAATCCATTAACAGGAAAACCAATAGGAAATAGAAAACACATTTTGATTTCACCAGCATCACATTATGTTACAACAAAAGATAAAATGGAAAGAGCATTAATAACAATTGAACAAGAAATGGAAGAAAGAGTGAAATATTTTAAATCTCAAAATAAATTAATCGAAGCACAAAGAATTGAAGAAAGAACAAATTTTGATATGGAAATGATGAGAGAAACAGGATTTTGTTCAGGTATTGAAAACTATTCTAGACATATTAGTGGAAGACCCGAAGGAAGTCCACCATATACATTGTTTGATTATTTCCCAAAAGATTTCTTGTTATTGATAGATGAATCACATGCTACTATTCCACAAGTTAGAGCAATGTACAATGGAGATAGAGCAAGAAAAGAATCTTTAGTTAATTATGGGTTTAGGTTACCTTCTGCTTTTGATAACAGGCCTTTAAAATTTGATGAATTTGAACAAAGAATGAATCAAGTTATTTTTGTAAGTGCAACACCAGCAGAATATGAAAAAGAACATAGTAAAGATAATGTAGTAGAACAAATTATTCGTCCAACAGGATTATTAGATCCTAAAATAGAAGTAAAACCAGTAACCGAACAGATTGATGATTTATTAGAACAAATTCGTATTCGTGTAGAACGAAAAGAAAGAGTATTAGTAACTACTTTAACGAAAAAAATGGCAGAAGATTTGACACAATATTTAAAAGGATTAGATATCAAAGTAAATTATATGCATTCTGAAACAAAAGCATTAGAAAGAATGGCAATTATTCGAAATTTAAGATTGGGAGAATTTGACGTTTTGGTAGGTATTAATCTTTTAAGAGAAGGATTAGATATACCAGAGGTTTCTTTAGTGGCTATTTTAGATGCTGACAAAGAAGGATTTTTGCGTTCAGAGAGATCTTTAATACAAACAATTGGACGTGCTGCTAGAAATACAGATGGTACAGTTATTATGTATGCAGATGAATTGACAGATAGTATGGAAAAAGCAATTTCAGAAACAAATAGAAGAAGAAGAATTCAGCAGGAATATAATAAAGAACATGGAATTACTCCAAAAACCATACAAAAATCAATTAGAGATACAATTAGTATTATTAGTGCAGAAGATATTGGAGTAGAATTTAAATTAGAAAAAGAAGAAGATGTTAAAGAAGCCATTGCAAAATTGACAGATGAAATGTTAAAATATGCAGCAGAAATGGAATTTGAAAAAGCTGCTGAAGTGCGTGATAAAATAAAAGAGCTAGAAAATTTGATGGAAAACGATTAAGAATTTTTAAGTTTAAGTATAAGGAAAAGGACCTTCTAAAAAAAGAAGGTTCTTTTTTCTACAAAAATAAACAAATCTATCGACATCAAAAATTTAATTTGATATAATTTAGCTAGCATTAAAATAGAGTTTATCAATAAATATAAATGAGGAGGAAATAACATGGACGAGAAAAAAACTAATCAATCAACTTGTAAATATAATTGCAACAAAGAAAGAAGTCCTTTTTTAGAAGAACTTTTTTCTCGATATCAACCAGAAAAAGATAATTTAATTCAAATGTTAAATGAAATTCAAGAACATGATGGATATATTTCTTTAAAATCTCAAAAAGAGCTTTCAGAATTCTTAAAAATACCAATGGCAGAAATTTATGGTGTTATTACATTTTATTCTAGATTTACTCTAAAACCAAAAGGAAAATATCATATAGCAGTATGTTTAGGCACAGCATGTTATGTAAAAGGTTCTCAAAAAATCATGGATAGATTGCTAGAAAGATTACAAATTCAGGCAGGAGAAACAACACCAGATGGAAAGTTTTCTATTGAAGAAACCAGATGTGTAGGAGCTTGTGGATTAGCACCCGTATTTACGGTAAATGGAGAAGTATATGGAAAAGCTACTGTACAAAAATTAGATCAAGTAATAGATGAATTAATGAAAGAGGAGGGATAAGATGAAAACACTAGAAGAATTGCATAAAATAAGAGCAGAAAAAAAGAAAGAATTAGATTTAAGAATTAATACAAAAGCAGATACAAGAGAAAAGCATATTTTAGTTTGTCATGGTACAGGATGTACTTCTTCTAAATCTGCAGAGATTTTAGCAAATTTTAAAAGAATAATAGAAGAAAAGAAAATAGAAAATGTTAGAGTTATTAAAACAGGTTGTTTTGGATTGTGTGCAAAAGGTCCAATTGTTATTATCAGGCCAGAAGATACATTTTATGCAATGGTAAAACCAGAGGATTGCGAAGAAATTATACAAACACATATTATAGAAGGAAATAGAGTAGAAAGATTATTATGCAAAGACATTGATGGAAAAAAAGTAAATAGTTTAGATGAACTGAATTTTTATAAAAAGCAAAAGAGAATTGCACTTAAAAATTGTGGAATTATTAATCCAGAAGATATTGATGAATATATCGCATTTGATGGATATTTAGCCTTAGAAAAAGTATTAAAAGAAATGACACCAGAAGAAGTAATAGAAGTAATTAGTAATTCCGGATTAAGAGGACGTGGTGGAGCAGGTTTTCCAACAGGAAAGAAGTGGGCTTTAACAAGAGCATCAGAGGGAAAACAAAAATATGTTGTTTGTAATGCAGACGAAGGGGATCCAGGAGCTTTTATGGATAGGAGTATTTTAGAAGGTGATCCACATAGTGTTTTAGAAGCCATGGCAATTGCTGCATACACAATTGGTGCTAATAAAGGATATATTTATGTTAGAGCGGAATATCCAATAGCTGTAAAAAGATTAGAAATTGCTATTAAACAAGCTAAAGAATATGGAATTTTAGGAGAGCATATTTTTGGGACAGACTTTAATTTTGATATTGAAATACGATTAGGAGCAGGAGCATTTGTTTGTGGGGAAGAAACAGCACTTTTAGAATCTATAGAAGGTAAAAGGGGACAACCAAGAGTAAAACCACCTTATCCAGCACAAGCTGGTTTATGGGGAAAGCCAACACTTATTAATAATGTAGAAACTTATAGTAATATTGCACAAATCATATTAAAAGGTGCTAATTGGTATTCATCTATCGGAACCAAAAATTCAAAAGGTACAAAAGTATTTGCTTTAGGTGGAAATGTAAACAATATCGGACTAGTAGAAGTACCAATGGGAACTACTTTAAGAGAAATTGTTTATGATATTGGAGGCGGAATTCCAAACGGTAGAGAATTTAAAGCAGCCCAAACAGGTGGACCATCTGGTGGATGTATTCCAAAAGAACATTTAGATACACCAATTGATTATGAATCCTTAAAAGAAATTGGTTCTATGATGGGTTCAGGTGGTTTAATTGTTATGGATGATACCAAATGTATGGTATGTTTAGCAAAATTTTATCTAGAATTTACTGTTAGTGAAAGTTGTGGAAAATGTACTCCTTGTAGAATTGGAACAAAAAGAATGTTAGAAATATTAGAAAAATTATGTTCAGGAGAAGGTTCCGAATTTGACATATATAAATTAGAAAAATTAGCTGTAAATATTCAGAAAGCAAGTATATGTGGCTTAGGACAAAGTGCACCAAATCCTGTTATTAGTACTTTAAAATATTTTAGAGAAGAATTTAGACAACATGCTATTCAAAAAGAATGTAAAGCATTAGAATGTAAAGCTTTATCTAAAATCACTGTTATTCAAGACAAATGTAAAGGATGTGGACTTTGCCAAAAACATTGTCCTGTTAATGCTATTGAAGGTAAAGGAAGAGAACCAAGAGTAATTAATCAAGATAAATGTATTAAATGTGGTACTTGTTTAACAAGTTGCCCATTCCATGCAATTGGAAATTAATCTGCCAAAGGAGGAGAAAAAATGAAAGAAGATATCGTAACATTAACCATAGATGGTCAAGAAATAAAAGTACCAAAAGGAACTACAATTTTGCAAGCAGCAAAACAAGCAGGAATAGATATCCCAACTTTATGTTTCTTAAAAGATATCAATGAAGTAGGAGATTGTAGAATGTGTATTGTAGAAGTAGAAGGTCGTAGAGGTTTTGCTACTTCTTGTATTCAAACAGTAGAAGAAGGCATGATTGTACATACACATACACCAAATGTGCTAGAAGCAAGACATGTTATCTTAGATTTAATTATTTCTAATCATGCAAAAGATTGTTTAACATGTACTCGTTCAGGAAATTGCGAATTGCAAACATTAGCCACAAAATTTAATGTATTACAAGTAGAATTTGAAGGAGAAAGAACAGAACATAAGATAGATGATTTATCACCTTCTATAGTAAGAGATTTTAATAAATGTATTTTATGTAGAAGATGTGTTGCAGCATGTAAAAATGTACAACAAATAGGTGCAATTGATTGTATTAATAGAGGTTTTGATTCATGTATTTCTACAGTAGGAGATAATAGCTTAAATGATGTAAATTGTACTTTTTGTGGGCAGTGTATAGAAGCATGTCCAACAGGAGCTTTACATGAAAAAGAAACAATTAATGATGTCTGGATAAAATTAAAAGACCCAGAAGCTTATGTAATTGTACAAACTGCACCAGCAGTGAGAGCTGCTCTTGGTGAAGAATTTGGAATGCCAATAGGAACAAATGTAACAGGGAAAATGATAACAGCGTTAAAAAGATTAGGATTTGATAAAGTATTTGATACCAATACTGGTGCAGATTTTACTATTATGGAAGAAGCAAATGAATTTATTCAAAGATTTCAAGAAAATGATTGTCTTCCTATGATTACTTCTTGTAGTCCTCGGATGGGTAAAATACATAGAAATGAATTATCCAGAACTATTACCACATTTGTCTAGTTGTAAATCACCACATCAAATGTTTGGTGCTATTTTAAAAACATATTATGCAAAAAAAGAAGGGATTGACCCTAAGAAAATCTATGTAGTATCAGTTATGCCATGTATTGCTAAAAAATTCGAATGTTCACGTCCAGAAATGAAAGAAGAAGAACTTTTTGATGTAGATAATGTTATTACTACTCGAGAACTTTCAAGAATGATAAAACAGGCAAATATAGAATTTACTAAATTAGAAGACAGTAAATTTGATGACCCAATGGGAGAAGCAACAGGTGCAGCAGCAATTTTTGGAGTTTCAGGGGGAGTTATGGAAGCAGCTTTAAGAACTGCGCAAGATACTTTAACTGGTAAAAATTTAGAAAAAATTAATTTTGAACAAGTACGTGGAGGAGAAGGAATTAAAAGAGCAACTGTTAATATTGCAGGAAAAGATATAAAAGTAGTTGCTGCTAGTGGATTAGCTAATGCTAAAAAAATTCTAGAAGAAATAAAAAGTGGAAAATCAGATTATCAATTTGTAGAAATTATGGCATGTCCAGGTGGATGCATTATGGGCGGTGGTCAACCAATTAAAAGTTCTAAAATACGTTCAGAAGTAGATGTGAGAAAATTAAGAGCAGAATGTTTATATTCTATTGATGAGAAAAGTACAATCAGAAAATCTCACGAAAATCCATTTTTAAAACAAGTTTATAAAGAATATTTAGAAAAACCAGGAAGCCATATTGCTCATGAATTATTGCATACCCATTATCAAAAAAGAGAAAAATATAATCTGAAATAAGTTGGCATCCAAACCTGGAACCAATGCCAAATATTTGGCATTGGTTCCAGGTTTGGATGCCAACTTTTTAGTTAAATTATCTACAATTATTATTATTTTGTTTTTCATTGTTTCTGTTTTGGTTGTTGTTATTATTATTGTTTTTGTTATTTTGATTTTCCTTATTGTTTTTCTTTGACATGAAAAGCACCTCCATTTCAAATTTCAAAATTAGTATAAGTAAATTTTAAAAAAATATACATAAAAATTTGTTTTTTTAGTAAAAATAATATATAATAAATCAATGATAATGAACTAAAAAAATAGATAAGTATATAATATAGTACAACAAAAAGGAGGAAAACAATATGGAATATGAAAATAAGAAATTGGAAGAATTTAATGATTATATTCGATTTCGAAAAGTTGCAGTTATTGGATTAGGAGTAAGTAATTTACCATTATTAGATTATTTATATGAAAAAAAAGCAAAAGTAACAGTATTTGACCAAAGAGATATAGATAATATTTCTAAAGAAACCATGGATAAAATCACAAATTATGGATTTTCATTTTCGCTTGGAAAAAATTATTTACAAAATCTAAAAGGTTTTGATGTTATTTTTAGATCTCCAAGTTGTTTGCCAACTGTACCAGAATTAGAGCAAGAAGCACGGAAGAGGAGCTATTGTTACAACAGAAATAGAATTATTAATGGAAATGTGTCCTTGCAAAGTAATTGGAGTAACAGGAAGTGACGGCAAAACAACAACAACAAGTTTAATTAATGCCATTTTAAAAGAATCAGGATTTACTACACATTTAGGTGGAAATATCGGAACACCATTGTTTACGAAATTACCAGAAATTAAGCCAGAAGATATTTTAGTATTAGAATTAAGTAGTTTTCAACTAATGGGAATGCAAGTGAGCCCAGATATTGCTGTAATTACTAATATTACTCCTAATCATTTAAATATTCATAAAGATTATGAAGAATATATCAATGCAAAAAAGAATATCTTTCGATATCAAACAGAAAAAGGAATTTTAGTTTTAAATTTTGATAATGAGATAACTAAAAATTGTGCTAAAGAAGCAAAAGGTAAAGTTATTTTCTTTAGCAGTAAGGAAAAGTTAGAAGATGGCTTTATTGTAGATGACAATGTAATAAAAGAATGTCAAGATAAAGTAAGGAAACATTTAGTACATACAGATGAAGTACACCTAAGAGGAAACCATAACTTTGAAAATATTGCTACAGCAATAGCTGCTACTAGTAGTTTAGTAGATACAGAAAAAGCAGCACAAATTGCAAAAAACTTTACTAGTGTTAATCATCGTATTGAATTTATAAAAGAAATAGATAAAGTGCAATGGTATAATGATTCTGCTAGTTCTTCTCCAACTAGAACCATTTCAGGATTAAATGCTTTTGATAATCCTATTATTTTAATTGCAGGAGGCTATGATAAAAATTTAGATTATCAACCACTTGCAAAACCTATTGTGGAAAAGACAAAAGCTTTAATTTTAATAGGTCAAACATCAGGTAAAATTTTTGATGTTGTAAAAGAAGAATTAGAAAAACAACATAAAGAACTAGATATTTATATGTGTGAAAATTTAAAAGAAACTGTTAGTTTAGCAAAAAAACTTGCAAAACCAAATGATATTGTATTATTTTCACCTGCTAGTGCTAGTTTTGATATGTTTAAAGATTTTGCAGATAGAGGAGAACAATTTAAAACATTAGTAAATCAAATTTAAAGACGAACACATTTAACCTTCTTGCATAAAATATCAATAAATATGTAAGGAGGTTATTTTATGTTTGATGAATCATATCAAAATTACATAAGAAGTATATTAGGATATCCAATGTGTACTGAAAATTCTAATGCCATGTCATATCCGAATTATGAATATACTTCAAATTATAGGCAGAATGTGAATCGTAAAGAGTTGGAAGAATGTTATCCAGAGATATATAAACTAATTTTTCCTATGGTAACAAAGACTTGTGACTCTATTCAAGAACCAATTACAAAAGAATTAGTGGAACAATTAACAGATAATATTTATTTTGCAATTGAAGGAAATGAGGAAGTAAATATTCATATTAATTTAACAAACGAAGTGGGAGGAAATACATCTACTTCGAGAGAAAATAGGCAAACTAAAATAGAAGAAAAACAAAAAAAAGAAACGAGAAGTCCTAGACCAGTAAATAGAAACTTAAGAGATTTAATTAAAATTTTATTATTAAGAGAATTATTGAATAGACCAGGAAATAGACCACCAGTAAGACCACCAAGGCCACCATTCCCTGGAGGACCAGGTAGACCACCAATGAGAGCTCCAATGATGCCAAGAGGATTAGAAGATTATAATATTTATGAAGTTTAAGTAAAGAAACATTAAAAAAATGGAAAAATCTAGCACAAAATGAAATAAAAAAAGGAATATAATTTGAAAAAAAGCGAAAACTATTAACGAGAACTTTTGAAAGGTGGTAAGAATAATGAAAGTTAAAGATTGTATGTGTGATGAAGTTTGTTGTGTAAAGCCTGAAACCAAGGTTTATGAAGTTGCAAAATTAATGAGTGAAAATCATATTGGTTCTATTCCTGTTTGCAAACCAGATAATACTTTATGTGGAATTATAACAGATAGAGATATTTTATTAAGAAGTATTGTATGTGATAAAAATATAAAAGAAACACCAGTTAGTGATATTATGACTTGTCAAGTTTGTTCATGTAATCAAGATGATGATATGACAAAAGCACAAAAAACAATGTCTGAAAATCAAGTAAGAAGACTACCAGTTTGTGATTGCAATAATAAAGTGGTTGGAATTTTAACAATAGGTGATTTAGCTCAAAATGATACAAAACTTGGAAAACAAGAAGTTTGTACAACAATAGAAAATATTTGTAATTGTGACGGAGAAAATAAAAACGCAGAATAACCATTTTAAAAAGTGTATCAAAGGGAAGAAGGATAAAAACTTTTTCCTTTTTTTATGATTAATAGAAAAAACAAGGTTTTTCGATTTGTTTAATAATGTATATAATTCTATTTTCTTCATATAATAATAAGAGGAGGAGAAAAATGATATTAGACATGGCATATTGGACAAGAGTTGGAAAAAATATATTATATGTTATATTTTTATTATTGGGCTTATATATTGCATTAAAATTATCCATTTTTTATATGCCATTTTTAGTTGCATTTATTATATCTTTGATAATAGAACCTGCTATTAAAAAAATGATGGAAAAAACAAAATTAAGTAGAAGAACAAGTTCTATTATTATTTTTTTGTTAGTATCTGTTGTTATATTAGGATTATTAACTTGGGGAATTATTACTATTTTTTCAGAATCATCTAGTTTATTGCAGGGACTAAATGACTATTTTGATAAAGCATATATGCAATTTCAATCTTTTATACAATCCTTCAATTTTGATAAAATTCATGTGTCTGATGAAGTTTTAAATGTTATACAGAATTCGACAACAGATATCTTAACTGCAATTTCTAATTGGTTAAGAAATATATTAACAGGATTAATAGAAGTTGTTACGAGTTTGCCATCTATTGCTATTTGTATAGGAATTACAGTAATTGCTCTTTATTTTATATGTGTTGATAAAATTTATATATTAGACCAAATAGAACATCATTTGCCTAAAACTTGGATGATAAAAATGCAAAGACATCTAAAAGATTTAAGAACTACCTTAGGTGGATATTTAAAAGCAGAAGCTACTTTAGTATTAGTTTCTTTTATTATTACCCTAATTGGATTATATATTCTAGAGTTTGCAGGATTTAATATACAATATCCGTTATTAATGGCTTTATTTATCGGATTTGTAGATGCTCTACCTATTTTGGGTTCTGGAACAGTAATGATTCCTTGGGCAATTATTTGTGGTTTGAATGGTGATATTAATTTGGGAATTGCTATTATTGTTTTACTTATAGTGATGTCAATTGCAAGACAATTTTTAGAACCAAAATTGGTGAGTAAAAATATTGGTGTCCATCCTATATTTACTTTGATTGCAATGTATACGGGTTTTAAAGTAATTGGTATTATAGGTCTTTTAATTGGTCCTATTGTCTTGATTATTATTAAAAATATTTTTGCTAATTTGATTGACCAAGGGGTATTTAAGACAATTTTTGATAAAAGGTAAAAAAACAATTGAAAAAGAACATATAATATGTTAACATATAATTATAAAATTTTTGTAATTGTAAACTTTTAATTTAAAAGTGAGGTAGAAGCTATGGCAAGATTATATTACAAAATTGAATTACGGATAGCAGAGTGGGCAGAAAAAGAATTACAGGATGATTGTTCTATTAATGGATTTGGAGATTTTTTTTATTATAGTGATGGATATTTAATATCTGATTGCGGGAAAATCGAAGGATATCTTACAAATGATTTGATAAAAGGAGTTCTTTTTGAAAATAGAATTTCTATACAAATTAGTAGTTGTTATTATAACGAAATGTATCAAATGGTACAAGAAGAATTTGATTTTTCTGAAATTAGAGAAATCACAGGTCGACCTGGGGAATATTTCTTGCTCGGGAAAGATGATTTTGAAGATTTTTTTGCTATTATTTGTTTTTTACAAGTAATAGAACATAATATTAAAAAAGAAAATATAGAAAAAAGTCTAACCGAAATCAAAAAAATACACTCATAAATTCCGTAAAATTTAAAAGACGTGTGAAATTTGCACGTCTTTAACTTTTGACATTGAGGTTGGCATTGGTTCCAGGTTGGGGTTGGCATTGGTTCCAGGTATGGATGC
>CALXME010000006.1 GCA_944389395.1 uncultured Clostridia bacterium
ATGGTGGGACTCGAACCCACATGGTTTCCCGCTGGATTTTGAGTCCAGTGCGTCTACCAATTCCGCCACATCGGCATGTTTAAATACTTTTATATCTTAGCACATATTCACAAAAATGTCTAGCCTTTTTTAAAGTTTTTACAAACTCCCTGTTACTGGTTAATGGTTTTTCACTTTTATTACTCAAAAGTATTGTTCTATTAATATTTTGCAGGCAAGACCCGGATTGTTACGCCCCAGCTATGTTTTGCCAAATAATATTAATAGAACAATACTTTTAGTATTCATTTTTAAACCATTAATTAGTAACAACTCCCTAAATAACTGGTTGCAATTCATAGTAAAAAAATTAACAATTTCTAATATTATATAAAACAGCTGTGAATTGTAACTAACTATTCCATACTATAATCTAATCACTTGCCCCGGATATATCAAATTCGGATTGCGAATACCATTTTTATTTGCTAAATATCTTACTGTAACACCATATCTTCTAGAAATCCCCCACAAAGTATCGCCTCTTTTTACTATATAACTACCATTCTGTGTCATAGTAGAAGTGCCTAAATCCATATTGACAGGTATTCTTAATCTTTGACCTGGATATATTAAATTCGGGTTTTGAATTTGGTTTAATTGAGCAATGCTTTGAACAGTAGTACCATATTGTCTTGATAAATTCCATAAATTATCTCCTCTTTTTACAGTATAAATAACACATCCCATTTCACAGCTATCTCCTGTATTTTGTTTGTTTGTTGTAATTCTTAATACCTGACCTGGATATATTAAATTAGGATTAGCAATTCCATTTTCTGTTACAAGTTGTTGTACTGTTGTTTGGTATCTATTTGCAATTGCACTTAAGGTATCACCTCTTTTTACAGTATAGTAAGTAAGTTGTGCCTCTTCTCCTGTATTAGGATTTTCTACTGGTGGACAATTTGTACATTCTTCTAAAAAGATATTATCTGTAAATCTATTTCTATCTACATATCCATTCACACCTGCAACTATACCTCTACTAGTATACTGCCATCCTTCCCAATTTTGCCAATTAGAAGCACTATTTAACAAACCTGATTCACTTCCCCAATATGCCACCCATAATGGATATTGATTTGCTAATTCTCTACTAAATACTCTTTGAGCATCATTTAAATTACTATAAATAACAACTTCTTTACCTGTTAATTGCTGAACTGTTTCTAAAAAGACTTTAGAAATTTCATTAATTTCACTAACTGTTATTCCTCCTCTAAATTGTTCAAAATCCATTGCTAATTTACAATCTGGTGTTTTTCCACTAATAACAGATGCAAAGAATTGTGCTTGCTCTCTAGCAGATTGCACATTAGTGGCTGTTACAAAATGATAAAATCCAACTTTTAACCCATTGGCCTTTGCATTTGCATAATTACGTTCAAAATATGGATCTTTAAAAGTTGTTCCTTCACTAGCTTTTATGTACACAACTTCAATTCCTGCCGACTTTACTTGTGCATAATCGATATTTCCCTGCCAATTACTAACATCTAATCCTTCGTAACTTGCTGAACTTATAGGAGAAACTGCTTCTGTTATCGTTAAATTCATAAATATCATCATTGTTATAATTAAAAATAACGATACTATTTTTCGCAATTTTTTTATCATAAAAAAATCCTCCCTTGCATATATTTATATGTTATTATATGCAAGAAAGAATTTTCAGTTCTTTTTACTTTCTTCAATCTATTCAGATTTTTTTTCGATTTCCTCATATTTCATAACATGTATAGTTCTAATAGAAATCTCTGAAAAGTCATCTTTTTCATCCTCAAATTCTACTAAATGAAAAGCTTTTTCTTCTTTTAGATTTAGTTTTAACTTAGACATATCAACTAATATCTTAGTGGATAAATCTTGTCCTATTGGAAGTGTTTTATTTTGATTATCATAAAAAATACTATTTGTGAAACTAATTGCGTGCATTCCTCTTTTTAAGTTTAATTTAAATAGATATATATTATCTACTTTTTTAGTTATATTTTTTTGTAACATTAATTTTTGTGTCATTATTTCTTGAATTTCATTTTCTGGATTAATATTAAAAACATTAAAATTATTAACTGATAACATATTTTCTGTAGAAGCTAAATATACTGGTAAATCTTCTGACACAACTACCTTATCTAGTGCATTTTTAATATTCTCTACTATTTGTTCTAAAGTCATCTTATAACCAATTGGTTTAGTATTTTTAGAAATTTCTAATATACTAAATTTGTCTTTTGGTAATTCGCGATGTTTTTTATTTGCGATTATAGAAACTTTTGTACTATCTTGTGCTATACCACCAAAAATATCAAAATCATCTTCTAATAATGCCTTTTCATCTCTTGCTTGTCTTTTTATTTCACGTAAGTTCACTTCTATTTCACGTGGTAATACTTCATTATTTTTAATTTTATTTAATAAATCCAATATATCTGTGCTTGCGATATAAATTCCATCTAATTCTTCTTTAGAAAGTTTTTCTCTTTGAATTTTATCCATGATATTTCCAAAGTTTTCTATATCTTCTACATAATCAAAAGATTTTGTTATTTTTTTAATTAAAGTAACTTCTTCTTCCTCTCCTTCTGGCAAAGTTGCTACTTCATCTTTATTACTATATTTCCAAAATTCAAAAATACTCTTTTTGTGACTATCAATTTCTTCAATAAATAATGTAGCATTTTCGATTTTTTTCTTCATGTTTTTAGTTTTTAATTTTAATGCATTAATATCCATCATCAAATCTTTTAATTGATTTTCTCTTAATTCACAGGCTTGATAGACTTCCATCAATTCTTCTATTGTATAATTTTCTTTTCTTTTCTTTTTCTTTACTGGATGTTTTTTTCTAATTGGTCTTGTTTCTACTTGAATAGAAGGAACCTTTTCTTCTATTTCTCCTATATCTTCTGTTTGCCTCATTTTTTTCTTGCTTTTCTTTTTGTTGTATTTAAAATAATATTTAAATTTTCCAAAAAACGTTTTCTTACATTCTAAAAAAGTTGAAATTTGTTTTTCTTTTGCTAAATATTCTATTTCTTGTTCTGCTACTTGTTGCTTTAACCTTTGTAATTTTTCTCTATTTTCTCTAATTGATTTAATAAAATCTCTATTTTTTATTCTCCCTGAGCGGTATTTTTCATTTATCCATGTAGGCATTTTTTCATATTGCATCAAATTATTTTCATCAAAAAAAGCTATTTCACCAGTATCAGTTACATCTGTTCTAAATTCAAAATAATGTGGTAATTCTGTTTGTAAAATAAACATTGCTTTTAGCAATTTATAAAATTGCATAGCCTTTGTTTTGGAATCTAAAATGATTTTATAAGAACTTTTTATATTTCCATAAACACCGTGTTTCTCCTACAATGTGGATACTAAAATTACCATCTTTATCATATACGTCATAAATGAATGGCCAATTTTTAGTAAACAACCATAAATAGTTTTCGATATCTTCATACTCTGTTTTTTTCAGATAAGTTGTAGTATATTTAACATTTCTAACAGGAACAAATATCTGTCCACTTACTCTTTTGGCTAATTTCTTTTTTAATAAATAAAAGAAAGCAGAATAATCTGTATCTTCAGTAGGTACTAACATGAAATATTGGTCTGTATTTTCAGAATAATAGATTTGCCACAAATAATTCCCTTCAAATTTAACTTTAAAAGGAATTTCCTTGTTTAAATTATTCTGTTCTTTCTCTATCTTTTCGATATCCGTTGTTTGTATTTGTCTTAGCATATTCAAAAAAGTAGTATGCCTCAAAATATTTTCTTCATTTTTATTATCTAAATAATCTATTAATGGTCTTGCCTTTTTATATTTTTCTTCTAATTCGTCCATTCTATTAGTAGGTGTTAATAAAATTTGTATATCTTTTACTGGTATATATCGATATTGTTTATATTGTTTTTCATCATAAAATTTAGGTATTCTAAATTCTAATGGTTCTGTTTTTCGAATAGCCATTGGTATTTTTTCAAAATCTAATCCAATATATGTTAATATTTCTTGTATACCATTTTCTGATATTTGCTTTTTTCTTGGCAATTTAATACCCCTCTCTTTTTTGTTTATCTATTTTATTATTTCATAAAAATTTTTAAATTCATATCCCTGTTGTTTCATATAAGATATGATTTGTGGTAGTGCTTCTGCAGTGATTTTTTTAGTTGGTGCATCATGCATCAATACAACAACACTATTTCTATTTGAAATTGTTTGCTGTAATCTAGTAATTTCATATTCAATTGTTAAATCATTTTTTTCTGCATCTCCTGTTAATGCATTCCAATCCACATATAAAATCCCATTTTCTTCTAATAATTTAATAGATTCTGTCTTTATCGTTGCATAAGGTCCTCCTGAAGAACCTCCTGGAAATCGAAAAAGATGTGACTGATATTCTGGAACCTGTATTGCTTTTTTAACAGCCTCATTACATTTATTGTATTCATCTAATACAGCTTGGGGAGAAGCATAAATACTAGAATAAACATGTGAATAACCATGATTTGCAATATAATGCCCTTCCTCATACATTCTTTTTACTATTTCTGGCATTGCTTCTACTCTAGAACCTAATACAAAAAAAGTTGCTGGTACATTTTCTTGTTTTAATATATCTAAAATAGTAGGAGTTACACTAGATGGTCCATCATCAAAAGTTAGAAAAGCTCTTTTTGTATCTGATTTATAAATATGTTTCATATTCTCTTTTCCTACTTCTGTAAGTTTTGGTATTTTTTCTTGCCTTATTCTTTCTTTTTCTGCTTCTATTTCTGCTTGCTTTTCTTCTTCTTGTTTATGAAGTAATGATAGTTGTGTTTCGTATTTTTTATATTGTTGATTTCTTTGCATAATTTGTAATATATTTTGCATTATTAATATCAAAACTATCATAATAATTAATAGGAAAATTATTATTAAAACTTTTTGAGTTTTTATTTTTTTGTTTAATGCTAAATTTTTCCAACCTGTTGTTTTAGTTAGTTGATAAATATTTCCATTTTTTTTCACATCTGTTACCCCTTTATTTCAGAAATTAAAATATATTAATTTTTGTATTTTTTATTATTTATAAAATTTGTTAAGGACGCTCTTTTTAGAACGTCCTTTCCTTTGTTAATGATTATCTTTAATAGGAGCATTAACTGTTACAACATCTAAGCTTGCTAAAGCGTTTTCTTGTTTTATTTGTTGTAAACAAAAAGTATAGGCTATTATTACAATTAAAAATATAATAACTAATATCACAATTCTAAAAATAATATCCCCTATTGATAATTTTGCTTTGTGTTTTGCTTTTTTAGACGTCTTAACTTTTTCTTTTCCTTCTTTTGTTTCTTCCATCTTTTTCTCCTTTCTTTCGTTTTCTACTTTTTCATTAATCCTTTGATATACTCTACTTCTTCTGCTACATTTAATCTCATAAAAATAGGTTGTCCTTTTTCGATTACTTTTATATTTTGTATTTTATCATATTCTTGTAAAGAATTCCATACTTTTTGCTCATTATTTTCAATTCCTATTTGATGTAAAATATTATCAGCAGTTTCATTCATAAAAGGTTTAATCATAATTGCTATTTTCCTTAAATTTTCTATCAAATGATACATCACTGACTTTAATTCTTCTGTTTTTTCTTCTTTAGCTAATGTCCATGGCATTGTTTCATCAATATATTTATTAGTCCTAGCAATTAAATTCCATATTTCTTGTATGGCATTTGCAATTTCATAATTTTGCCATTTTTTTTCAAAAGCTTCTATTTGTTCCATTGCATATTTCTCTAATTCTTCATCTACTAAATTAGGTTTCCCATTATATCCTGTAATATTACCATCAAAATATTTATTTACCATAGAAACAGTCCTATTTAATAAATTACTTAAATCATTACATAAATCATAATTATATCTCTCTATAAATGCCTCTGGTGAGAAAATTCCATCTTGTCCCACTGGCACTTCTCTCAATAAGAAATATCTAACAGCATCTAATCCGTATCTTTCTATTAAACTTTCTGGATAAATCACATTTCCTTTTGATTTAGACATTTTTCCATCTTTCATAGTAATCCAGTTATGCACTAAAATCGTTTTAGGAAGAGGCAAATCTAATGCCATCAAGAATATAGGCCAATAAATCAAATGGAATCTCGCAATATCTTTTCCTACAATTTGTAAATCTGCTGGCCAATACTTTTTAAATAAAGTATCATCTTCTGATAAGTATCCTAATGCTGTAATATAATTTGTTAAAGCATCTAGCCATACATAAATTACATGTTTCGGGTCTTTTAATACTTTAATTCCCCAATCAAAAGAAGTTCTTGTTACACATAAATCTTCTAATCCTGGTTTAATAAAATTGTTGATTATTTCATTTTTTCGATATTCTGGTTTGATAAAATCTGGATGTTCTTCGTAATATTTTAATAATCTATCTACATATTTTTTCATATTAAAAAAATATGCCTCTTCTTTCATTAGTCTAACATCTCTACCACAATCTGGACATTTTCCATTTACTAATTGTGTTTGTGTAAAAAATGTTTCACATGGTAAGCAATACCAGCCTTCATATTCTCCTTTGTAAATATCTCCTTGTTCCATAAATCTGTCAAATATTTTTTGTACAACTACTTCATGTCTTTGTTCTGTTGTTTGAATAAAATCATCATAAGAAATATCCATTTTGTTCCATAATTCTTTTGCCATTTTAGCCATTTTATCTACATATTCTTTTGGTGTTTCTCCAGCTTCTTTTGCTTTCTCTTCTACTTTTTGTCCATGTTCATCTGTTCCAGTTAGCATATAACTATCTTGTCCTTTTAAAATATGATATCTTTTCATTGTGTCTGCCAAAACTGTTGTATATGCTGTTCCGATATGAAATCTTCCACTTGGATAATAGATTGGTGTTGTTACATAAAATGTATTTTTCAAAATGAATTCCTCCTTTGATTTTCTCTCTTTTTAATGACATTATCTTATCACATTTTTTTCCAGTTGTCTAGCTAGTTTTTAGTTATAAGTGACTTTATCATAATTTCGATAGATACAATTTATATTTACTGCTTTGCTTAAATATAAAAATGTAATATAATAAGTATTTGTATTTTCCATTCCTGTGAAATAACAGGTAACTCCTCCTATTCTTGTATCTATATGGTCAATTTGAAATTTTGTAATCATGGCAACTAGATTAACTTTTTCGAAAGTTTCTTGTGGGATTTCTGGATAATTTAATTGATTTCTTTCTAGAAAGTTTTTTACAGCATTTTTATTCCCTAATCTTACAGCATAAATTCCTTGTTCATATTTTCTTAATTCATTAGACCAACTAGGTACTTCATAGTAAATAGGATTTTTGAATGGTACTATTTTATTATCTGACATTTGATATTTTTGCCTATTATTTGTATATTTGACATCTTCTAATATATTTTTTAGTTCTTGGATTTTGCTTATATTATTTCTAACTACCACTCCACCTGTATCTGTTCTTTTAATTACCATTCTGTTTTCTTTTTCATAAGCAATTACATAATTTTTGCTGATTGTATCATAATCTAATTCTATGTAGTTTTCTTCTTGTTCTATTTGTTCCATTTCTTCAGTAGAGAGTATGCTTCCTTGCCCTAAACTTTCAATAGAATGTATCAGTCCGTTTACAATCTTTTGATATCCTTCTTCTCCTTTTTGAAATGCATAATAGCTATCTTCTCCTTTAACTTTATATATAACTCTATCTGGTGTTTCAAAATATTGAACATTATTTTCTTGGTCTGTTTGTTGTGGTTTAATTTGTGTAAAGATAAGCATTCCAATACATATAGTTAATAATAATGTTGTGACTCCTATTAATGCCTTATATTCTTTGAATTTTTCAGACAATTTGAGCATTTTAATCCTTCTTTCCATATTTTTTTTACCATCTGTTACACTTAATACTTTAATTGCTTGTTTTTCTTCCCCACTTACTTGTAATAAGCTAACTAATGACTTTGCATAAGCTTTACTTTCCTTTTCTCCCAATTTTTTTAGAACTTCTTCATCTGTTTTTAATTCCATATCTTGTCTTACTTGATAGAAACAAAACCATATAATAGGATTAAACCAATAGATTGTTGCTATTATGATAAGAATTCTATTTAATAGCATATCTTTTCTTTTTTCGTGTGTTAATTCATGTATTAAAATATGTAAGATTGTTTTATCTTCTTTTTCTAGTATTTCTTTTGTCATCAAAATTTTAGGATGCAGGAATCCATAAATACATGGTACTTTTTTTGTATTTTGCCAAATTATCTTGATATTTTTTTTAATTCCTACAATTTGTTTTGCTTGTTCTAATAACTTTAAAATTCTTTCTTCTGTAGCTTCTTTTTTTCCGATTTTTCTTTTTAATTTTATCATTTCTATTAAATAAAAAGTAGCTAGTATTAATATTCCCGCTATCCAAATAATAAAAATAGCTTTAGCAATAGATGTATTCGATATTTTTGTTTCTAAATTATCTAATCTGGTTATCCATTTACTCCAAAAAGGAATATATGCATTTTGCGATGGAATACTAATTCGGATTGGGATTAAAAGGCTTATTCCTAATAGTACCCACATTGAAAACTTCCATGTTGGTGAAATCTTTTTGTCAAATATTTTTCGCAAAATTAAAATAATTATTGCTAATAAACTAGTTAGTACTAACATAGATAAAATATGTACTGCCATCTATCCTTCCTCACTTTCAATTATATCCATTAAATCTTGTAAATCTTTTTTTGTTATTTTCTTTTCTTCTACAAAATTTAATAATAATTGATTGCAATTCCCATGATATAAACGTTTTAAGAAACTATCATTTTCCTTTTTTAGATATTCTTCTTGTGTAATATTTGCACAAAATTCGTTTTCTCTTCCTGCTTTTTCTATTGAACTTACACTTCCTTTTTCTACTAGTCGATATAGTAGAGTTTTTATAGTACTTTTATTTTTACTTTCTTCTCGGCTTAATATTTTAACAATTTGATTTAAAGTTAAAAATCTTTCTTCCCATAACACTTTCATTATCTCTAGCTCTGCTTCTGTTATTTTATATTTTTTTGATTCCATATTTTTTCTCCTTATATTTTTTCCTTTTTTCTTTTCTTTCCTTTTTCCTATTATTTATCCTGTGGCTATACCAATAACATCCTATTAAAATGAAAATTAATAATATCAATATTATTTTGTTTTGCAAGAAATGCAACATTGTTCCAACTCCATTTATTTTGAATTGGTATTTTCCTTCTATTTCTTCATAAGTCACTTTATTTTTGTCTTTTACATGATTGTTATCTCCTTTTGTCGTATATTTCTTCATTCCATTTTCTTCTGTTATTTCTATTATTCTATGTGTTGTAATGGTTTCTCCATCTTGGAAAGAAATAATATCATTTACTTTTATTTCATCTTCTGGTACTTTTCTTACAAAAATGGAATCTCCTGTCATAATTGTAGGCTCCATACTACCTGAAACAATGATATAATTTTTGTATCCTAATATACTTGGTGTTTCATTTGGGTTAATAAAAGATTTTATAATTAATGTAAAATTGATAATCACAATTGGTATGATTATAATGTATATTATTATACTAACTATTTTCCATATTCTTGTTGCTCTTTGCTTTTCTTTTGCTATTTTATTGACTTGATACATGGTTTTTCTCCTTATCTTTTGATTGCTGTTATTTCATGTTTTTATTTATAGATTAAATTTATTATATATCACATATTTAACATTTTGTCCATCGAAATTTGTCGCTTCATAATATTTTTTTAATTTTTTCTAAAATATTTACTTTCTCTTTTTTTGTTTGTATAATAAATAGGAATACAAAAGAGGAGGCTATTATGTTTTTTTATGAATTTAACAATTTAGACAATTTTATTAATATGGATTTAAGAAAAAAATTAACAGAAGAAATGAACCGTATACAAAATATTATCAGTATATATGAATCAAAAAAAGAAACCCTTTCTACTATTTTAAATGATATGATTGCAATAACAAATTATCTTGATGAAAAAAAGTCAGATAATTTTGTTCAAGCGATTTCTTTACTAAAAAAGTCTTTTGAAGATTTAGAAAACATTCATCAGTTTTCTAATATATTAGAATCTACACTAAAATCAATTTTTTCTTTATGCGAACAAAAGAATTCTGTCCAAAATGCTGATAATCTATCTCCTTTGGATAATGAA
The DNA here is from genome assembly GCA_944389395.1 of uncultured Clostridia bacterium. Lineage (GTDB taxonomy): Bacteria > Bacillota > Clostridia > TANB77 > CAG-508 > CAG-269. The sequence continues at coordinate 10,306 of CALXME010000006.1, forward strand.
ATTAAAGCCAATTTAGTAGAATATAATAAACAAGATGAAAAATTCCAATATGAAATATTAGATTATGAAAAAAATACTACTCAAGCATTAAAAATAGCTTTACCTTTAACTTTTTCGGAGATGATAACAGATTTTCCAGATAACAATTTACAAAACAATTCTTCTAAAAAAATCTTAAATGATAACCCTATCTTACTGATTTCCGAAAAAGAACAAAAAGCTTTTCTACCTTATCATTATTGCGATATAAAAGAATATTATCAAAAACATAAAGGAGCATTTTCTTCCATAGAAGATGTAGTCAATAAATTATATGTTCTTCCTTTAAATCGATTTAAAAATTCTTCTTTTTCTCGATTTAGAGAAGCTTTTTACTTAATACGTAATAAAGAAAATGGTTCTATTGCAAAAGCTTTGGATTTAGGTTTGGAATTAATGTTTCATTATGATTTAAATCCTATTGTAATAGCAGCTTGCAGAAATTTAGATGAATTAGATATTTATTTAGATTGTTTACAGGAAAACGAATTATCTGATTTTGATTGTTTTGAAATAAAGTTTGAACTAGCTCCTAAAGTTATTTAGTTTAATTTATTTATATAATTAAGAAAACACTATATTATTTGGTCGCTAATGCGATATTTCAAAATAATATAGTGTTTTCTTATATTTTATATTTATTATTTACAGCTTATTACAGCATCTAATATTTCTTGTTTATCTGTTACACCTACAAAACTTTGAATTACCTTTCCTTGCTTAAAAATCGCAATAGTTGGAATACTCATTACTTGATATTTAACAGCTAAGTTTTGATTATCATCAACATTTATTTTTCCTACATTTGCCTTTCCATCTAATTCTTTTGCGATTTCTTCTATAATCGGTGCCATCATTTTGCAAGGTCCACACCAATCCGCATAAAAATCTACTACTATCACTTTATCTGAATTGATAACTTCTTGTTCAAAATTTTCACTTGTTATTTTTAAAACACTCATTTTTTAACCTCCTTTTTTATTGTTGGCGTTGGTTCCAGGTTTGAATGCCAAATTTTTGGCATTCAAACCTGGAACCAATGCCAATTTTTTGGCATTCAAACCTGGAACTAATGCCCACGTACATATTGAATCGCTTGTATTCCTGCTGTTGCACCCTCATAAATTGCTTTGCAAACTTGTAATAATCCTCCTGTACAATCTCCGCAAGCATATAATCCTTTTATATTTGTTTCCATTTTTTCATTTACCACTATTTTATCTTGTTTAGTAAATGCACCTAATTTTTTAGCGAATTCTGTACTACCTGCTACTCCCTGTGCGACAAAAATCCCATCTAATTTTAGTTTAGTATGGTCTTTGAATTCGATTTCTTCTACTTTTTTATCTCCGTGAATTTCTTCTATTTCTTTAGTATCAATTTTTACATTATCTGCTCTAAATTCTGGTGCCTGTTCTCCATTTGTTAATATAGTAATGTCATTTGCTATGTTTATTAATTCATTGGTTTCTGTGATGGCATAATTTCCACTTCCGATTACTCCAATACTTCTGTTACGATAAAAAAATCCATCACATACTGCACAGTAACTAACTCCTCTTCCTTCGAATTTTTCAATTCCTTTGATTTTAGGTTTGTTTTTCTTGTTTCCAGTTGCCAATATTACTACTTTGGTTTGATAACAATCTTTCTGTGTCGTAATTTGAAATCCTTTTTCTATGATTTCAATTTTAGTTACTTCTTCTTTTTTTATAGTTACTCCTAAATTTTCAGCTTGTTTTATTCCTTTTTCATATAATTCTTTTCCACTAATTCCGTTTTCAAAGCCATAGTAATTATCTATCTTTTCCGTTTTTTCTAATGCAGATTGATTACTATAGATAATTCCCGTTTTTAGGTTTGCTCTTTGGGTATAAAGACTGGCAGATATTCCTGCTGGTCCTGCTCCTATTATGATAATATCATACATTTTTCTTCTCCTTTTGGGATATTATTTTCTTATTTGTATTAAGTCTAACTTGTTTTTGATTTTCTGTTGTTATTATATCTAAAGATTTTGGATGTGTCAAATGAAAAAATTTAAAAATATTACTATTTTTTTTATTTTTATGTTATAATTTTTTTAATTATTTTATAAGAAAGGATTTTAGTAAAAATGGAACTATTTAAAAATACTACTATTTATTCTGAAAAAACATATCAAAAATTTCTTGCATTTCATACAAAAGAATATCGTTTTTCTTATCAAATTTATACTGCTATTATTTGTTTGGGATTACTTTTTTGTTTGATTATGCAGGTATCTTATCATTACTATTTCTTGGCTATTTGTTTTGCGATTATTCTTGTTTGCTTTTTTCTTTGGAGATTTTTTCATCCTGTTACTTCTACGCAAAAAGAAGCTAAAACAGATAAATATCAAAATCAATCATATACTTTTCTTTTTTATGAAAAATCTATGGAAATAAATACTCCTACTACTATTATTACAATTTCTTATTCTCATTTATGCAAAATTTTTGAAACAAATGAATTTTTCTATTTTTATGTAGATAAAAAACATGCTTTTTTGGTAGATAAAACTGGCTTTGAAAACAACTCTTGTTTAGCTTTTTCTAATTTTATTCAAAAAGAATGTAGAAACATTTATAAAAACCGTAGGAGAACTTAAAAGTTACCTACGGTTTCATTTTTTTAAAATAAGGTTCTAATTTTTTTAATTAAATAATGGCTGCCACCTTCACTATTGTCTTGTACATTTTCTACCATGCTAACAATTAATAGATTGTTTCCGTCTGCTTTATCTACTGTAAAGCAATTAAACCATCCTAATGTTCCACTTTGCGTATCTTCACTAGAGGTTTTTAATTCTGCGGTTCCGGTTTTTCCTGCAATTGTTATTCCATCTATTTTCATGTCACTTGCAGTTCCTCTTTCTACTACTTGTATTAAATCATTTTTTATTGTTTCTGCCGCTTCTTCTGTGAAAACTCCTTGTTTTAATATTTCGCCTTGTTTTTTTTGTGTTTTTTGCTCATCATATTCTATATATGGTTTTATCATATTTCCCTTATTTGCAAAACTAGAATAGATAGAAGCTACATGGATAGGATTTACTAAAATACTTCCTTGCCCATAACCAGAATCTGCTAATCTTGTTTCTCCTTCAATAGTATCTCCATTATTATTAGCATATTGTGATTTTGCTAAAGTTAGAGGAAAATCTAATTGCTCATTAAATCCTAATTTGTTAAGTTCTTGTGCTAAAGTGTCTGCCCCTATTTTTAAAGCTGATTGGGCAAAATAGATATTATCAGAATACAATAATCCATTTAATAAATTTTTTGCACCTTGATATGCTGTTAATGTCGTTATTTTATAAGTTCCCCAGCTAGCGTCTTTTTGCCAACTTGTTCCTGTATATCCATAATCTTCATTAGGTTCTATTTTCCCTGTTGTTAGTCCTATTGCTCCTGTTATTGGTTTAAAGGTGGAACCTGGGCAATATTTTTGAATAAATCTATTATATAAAGGTTTTGTATTATCATTATTTAAGGTATCCCATTGCTCTTGTGTCATTCCTACTACAAAGTCATTGGAGTCATAGCTTGGAGTGCTAACTAATGCCAATAATTCCCCTGTTTGCGGTTCCATTACAACAAAAAGTCCTTTATCATTTTTCATTTGTTGATATATTTTTGCTTGTAAGTCACTATCTATTGTAAGTTTTACATCTTGCCCATCTTTTTTGTCTTGTTTTGCAAGTGTCATTTTTTTATTTCCATTTTCATCTGTGATATAAATTTCAGTGCCATCTATTCCTCTTAGGGTATCTTCATAAGCTTTTTCTAGTCCAGATTTACCAATGACACTATTGGTAGTATATCCTTTACCACTGTTTGCTTCTAATTCTTCACTATTAATGGCTTGCACATATCCTACAAGATGTGCTGTTTCTTCTCCTAATGGATATACTCTTCCTGCTACTTTATTGATTAAAATTCCTGGTATTTGCAATAATTGTTCTTTTAGTGTTGTGTCTGTGTCTTTTATTTTTTTAACTGGTACAAATGTATCATCTTTTACATAAGAGGCTTGTAGTTGTTGATTAATGAATTGTGTGGATACTCCTGTTAGTTCTGCAATTTTTGCTATATTTTCATCCTTATTTTCTCCTAGTTTTCCGCGGTACAATTCCAACAGATGCTATTTTTCCATCTTGTGCTAAGGCATTTCCATTTCTATCTAATATTTTCCCTCTTTCGGCAGTTAAAGTGGAAACTCTTACTTTGTCTGTCACTCCTAATTCAGGAAATATCATTTGAGATGACCATTCTAATTTGTATTCTTTATTTTCTTTTTCTATTTGGGCAACATTGTTGAATTTAATTTCTCCTGCTGATGTATACATTTGCTGTGTATATAATATTTCATATCCATCTTTCTTTTCTTGGACATCTTTTATTTCTATTGATATATTACTACTATCTATTCCTTCATATATATTTTTGTTTCTTGTAATAAAGTCTTCTTCACTCATGTTCATACTAAGTGTTTTTTTATACATTTCTTCATAGTTTTTGTCATTGATTAGTGCTATAAAGTCTATTAAGACTTGTTTTGCTTTTTCTTCATTTTGTTTATTTACTATGATTATGGTTGTTACAATAGCTATTATTACTACAATGATAATTAATATGGAAATGATTATTTTTTTATTTTTCTTCATTTTAAAACACCTCTTATTTGTTTTCTATAAAACCTATATTTCTGAATATTGATATATTAATATTTCAACATTCTTATTTTTTTAATTCTTCTAATATGCTATTTTCTTCTAATGGTAATTCTTTTTCTTCTCCTGTTTCCATATTTTTTAGTTTAATTGTTTGTGTTTTAATTTCATCTTCTCCTATTACAATAACATAAGGTATTTTTAATTTATCCGCATATTTAAATTTTGCTTTTAGCTTTTTGTCATTTAAATAAATTTCTGTATTAATTCCTGCATTTCTTAATTTTGTAGCAAGCATAATTGGTTGTTCTAAATCTTCTACCATTGGAATAATTAGAATTTCTGCTATTGATTTTTTAGATGCATTAATTACATTTAACTCATTTAATTTATAGAATAATCTTGTTAATCCTATTGAAATACCAACTCCTGGTAATTTTTTATCTGTATAATATTCTGCTAAGTTTTCATATCTTCCTCCTGAACAAACACTTCCTAATTCTCTATAACTATTTAAAAATGTTTCATATACAGTTCCTGTATAATAATCTAATCCTCTTGCAATAGTTAAATCTACTTTAAAATTAGTATCTGGTACTCCAAACAATCGAATATTTTTTATCACTTCTTTTAGTTCAGCCACTCCTGTTTGGTATTGTTCGTTTTGGATTTCTAGATTTTCAAGTTTTTCGATTTTTTCATCTGTGGTTCCTTCAATTTCTATAAATTCTAAAATTTGTTCCACTTGCATTTCTTCTAATCCTAATTTATTTAGTTCTTCTTTTACTGCTTGCTTTCCTATTTTTTCAATTTTATCAATAATCCTTAAAATTTCTGTTGTATTTTTTTCTTGATTTAGGCTAGCATATAATCCACTTAATATTTTTCTATTATTAATGCAAATTGTAAAATCTTCAAATCCTAGTTCTTTTATTAGATGATATATAACACTTGGAATTTCTGCATCATTAATTAATCCTAATTCACCATCTCCAATAATATCAATATCACATTGATAAAATTCTCTAAATCTGCCTTTTTGTGCTTTTTCTCCACGATAGACCTTTCCTATTTGATATCTTCTAAATGGAAAACTTAAATTTCCATAGTTTTTTGCTACATATTTTGCAAGAGGTACAGTTAAGTCAAATCTCATAGAGATATCAGTATCTCCTTTTTCAAATCGATAAATTTGTTTTTCTGTTTCTCCACCTGCTTTTGCAAGTAATACTTCTGATAGTTCTAATATAGGAGTGTCTAATGGTAAAAATCCAAATTTTTGGTATGTTTTTTCTATTTTTTCTTTCATTTGATTAAATAATATTTGTTCATTTGGCAATAGTTCCATAAATCCCGGCAATGTTCTTGGTTCTGCTTTTTTCATCTTTATCACTCTCTTTCTTTTCGTTATATATATGTTTTTTACCATTGCTTTGGTTTTAGCTCTAAATAGATTGGTTTTTCATCTTTAATTTTTGTGCTTAATCCATGTCCTGGATAACATATAGTTTCATCTGGTAATTTCATTAGTTTATTTGTAATAGAATCCATAATATCTTCTATACTAGATGTTGGTAAATCTGTTCTTCCCCAAGTTCCTCTGAAAATAGTATCCCCTGAAAATAAGCAATTTTCTTTTTCACAATATAAAGAAGTACTTCCTTTGGTATGACCTGGTGTATGGATAACTTCAAATTCTAATTTTCCTAAATGAATTTTATCTTTATCATCTATTCTAGAATCTGCTTCTAGTACTATTTCCGGCATTCCAATATAAGGTGTTAGGTTGATTTCTGGGTTATTTAATCCTTCACTATCATAGCGGTGGATTAATATTTTCCCTCCACATCTATTTTTTAATTCCATTACCCCTGCAGTATGATCTCCATGACAATGGGTTAGATAAATATATTTTAGATTTCCTTTTAATATTTCTATCATTTGGGTAATTCTGTCTACCTCTCCTGCTGAATCTATTACCATGGTTTCTTTTGATTCTTCATCTGTAATAATATAGCAATTTGTAGGGTCTCCTACCCATGTATTTATTTTTAATTCTTTTAAAATCATTTGTTTTCCTTTCTTGTCGTTGGTTCCAGGTTGGGGTTGGCATTGGTTCCAGGTATGGATGCCAAATTTTTTCTAAAAAGTTGGCATCCATACCTGGAACCAATGCCAACCCCAACCCGGAACCAATGACAACTTATTTTTTTCTACTTACTTCATATACACTATCTACTTTTCTTAATACTTTAATAGCTTTGTTTAGTTCTTCTAAATTCTCTACTTCTAAAGTAATATCTATGATAGCAATTCTTTCTTTGGTTGTCTTTGTATTTACCCCTAGTATTTTTGCCTTTGTGGTTCCAAGTTCTTTTAAAATGTCTACTAATAAACCAGTTCTATCATTAGAATGTACTTCGATATCTACTTGGTAATTAGACTGATTCTCATTAACCCATTCCACATCTATCATTCTATTTTCTTCTGATAATAGGTCTTTGACATTAATACAATCTTTTCTATGGACAGATACTCCTCTTCCTTTTGTAATATATCCTACAATTTCATCTCCTGGTAGAGGATTACAACATTTAGAAAGTTTTACTAAGCAATTATCTATTCCTTTTACAATAATACCTGAACTAGATGGTTTTGTTTTCTTTACTTTTGCTTTTTTTAGTTCTTCTATTTTTTGTTCAATATCTTCTTCTTCATGTTCTTTACGATATTCTTGTAACATTCTTGCAATTACTTTTACTGCTGAGTTCGCTCCAAACCCAACTGCGGCATACATTTCTTCTAATGTTTTGTATTTATATTTTTCTAACATTTGGTCGATATATTCTTGTTTGAATAAATCAGAATGTGTAAATCCAATTCTTTTAATTTCTTTTTCTATTAATTCTTTTCCTTTTTCGATGTTTTCTGCTTTTTGGGCTTTTTTGAACCAGCTTTGGATTTTATTTTTGGCACTACTACTTTTTACAAATTTTAGCCAATCTCTACTTGGTCCTTTAGAGTTTTCACTAGTGATAATCTCAACAATATCTCCACTTTGTAATGGTGTAATAATTGGCATCATTTTACTATTGATTTTACATCCTGTCATATGATTTCCTATTTCTGCATGTATTGTATATGCAAAATCAATTGGTGTAGCCCCTCTTGGTAAAACTTTGATAGCTCCTTTGGGAGTGAATACATATACTTCGTCCTCAAATAGTTCTGTTTTTAATGTATTTAAAAATTCTTGTGGGTCTTGCATTTCTTTTTGCCATTCTAATGTTTCACGAAGCCATGCTAATTTATCTTCTTCTACTTTGACAGATTGTTTTTTTCCAAAATAGCTTGCTTCTTTGTATGCCCAATGGGCTGCAATACCGAATTCTGCTACTCGGTGCATATCCCAGGTACGAATTTGTACTTCAAAAGGTGTCCCTTTATCTCCTAATAATGTAGTATGGATAGATTGATACATATTTGGTTTTGGTACTGCAATATAGTCTTTAAATCTCCCTGGCATTGGATTATACATTTCATGTACTACTCCTAATGCTGCATAACAATCTTTAACAGAGTTTACTAGGATTCGCAAAGCAAACAAATCATAGATTTGGTCTAAGGTTTTATTATCTCTTTTCATTTTTCGATAAATACTATAAAGATGTTTTGCCCTTCCTGTTACTTCTGCGTCAATCCTTTGTTTTTTTAGTTCTACTCTTATATCTTCCATTATTTTTTCAATAAATTTTAGTCTTTCTTCTCTTTTTTTGTTAATACCTTCTACTAATTCATGGTATTCTTCTGGGTATAGATATTTGAATCCTAAATCTTCTAATTCCCATTTTAGAGAATATAAACCTAATCTATTAGCAAGTGGTGCATATAGTTCCATAGTTTCTTTTGCATTAGCAATTTGTCTATCTCTTTTCAAATATTTTAAGGTTCTCATATTATGCAATCTATCTGCTAGTTTAATCAAAATAACTCTGATATCTTTTCCCATTGCTAAAAACATTTTTCTGTAGTCTTCTACTTGTTGTTCCTCAATTGATGCAAACTGCATGGTTCCTAATTTAGTAACTCCTGCTACCATTTCTGCTATTTCGTCCCCAAATTCTTTTCGAATGTCATTATTGGTTACTTCTGTATCTTCTACTACATCATGCAAAAGAGCAGCAGAAATAGTACTATCATCTAAACCTATATCTGCTAAAATATATGCTACATTAAGAGGGTGGATGATATATGGTTCTCCAGAACGTCTACATTGTTCACCATGATATTTTTGGGCATATTGATATGCTCTTAATATTAATTTTGTGTCTACTCTTCTAGCATGTTGTTTTCTTTTACTAATGATGTCTTGTATGGTTATTTCTTTATTTTCTGCTTGCATTTTTTCACTTCCCTTTTATGTTTCACTTTACTTTTTTATATTGCTTTCATCATATCTTTTATATTAATTTGTAGACTTTCTACTCCATTAAAAGAATTTATTTCTAAAACTCCTGCTAAATCAACTTTATCTCCTATTCTATAATCTTCTGCCATATATCCTAAATTAAATCCAATTGCATTTACAATAGTGTTATTATTTTTTAATGATAATTTTAGATGTTTTCCTTCTGATAATGCTCTAATAGAATCTATTTTTAGATTTTTAAAAGCAAATATTGGCATTTTGTTTCCTTCTCCAAAAGGTTCTAACTCTTTTAAACTTTCTACCATTTCTTTATTAATTTCATTTAAATCAATTTTAGCATCGATTTTAATAATTGGAACTATTTCACTTACTTTTGCTTGTTTGGCTATTTCTTCAAATTCTTTTGTAAATTCCTTGAACTTTTCTTTTTTGATAGTAATTCCTACAGCCATACTATGTCCACCAAATTTTTCAATGGTGTCATTACATTTCATTAATGCATCATGCAAATCAAATCCTGGTATGCTTCTTCCAGAACCTTTCCCTATGCCATCTTCTTCAAAGCTAAGTAATATACTTGGTTTAAAATACATTTCTGTAATTTTAGAGGAAACTATTCCAATTACTCCATGGTGCCAGTTTTCCCCTCCTACTATAATAGAGTTGTTTTGATTTAGATGTTCTTTTTCTATTTGTTGAATAGCACTTTCAAAAATTTGTTTTTCTGTTTCTTGTCTTACTCTGTTATATTCATTTAGTCCTTTTGTAAGTTCTGTTACTTCATTGATATTTTTAGATAAAAATAGTTTTAAAGCTTGGTCTGCTTTTCCCATTCTTCCACAAGCATTAATTCTAGGAGCTACTCCAAAAGAAATTGTGTTAGAATCAATTTTATTATATCCAGAAGATTGTAAAATAGATTTTAAACCAATATTTCTGGTTTGTTTAATTAACATTAATCCCAATTTTGCAATAACTCTATTCTCATCTACTAATGGAACAATGTCAGATATGGTTCCAATACACACAATATCTAGATATTTTAAATAACTTTCTTCTGGTAAATTTAATTTCATCCCTATTGCTTGAATTAGTTTAAATACGACTCCTACCCCTGCTAATTCTCTAAATGGATATGTACTATCTTTTCTTTTGTTATCAATAACAGCTAATGCTTTTGGTAATTCTATTCCTGCTTCATGATGGTCTGTTACTATGGTTTCTATTCCTAAAGCATTTGCATGATTAATCTCTTCTATTGCAGATATTCCACAATCTACTGTAATCATTAGTTGGCATCCTTGCTCTGCAATGGTTTCTATTGCCTTTTTATTTAGTCCATATCCTTCTTCTAGTCGATTTGGTATATAGGTTCCAACTTCTAGTCCTCTTTCTTGTAAAAAGCTTTTTAAAACTGTTATACTTGTTATTCCATCTACATCATAGTCGCCATAAATAGTGACTTTTTCTTTTTTTTCAATGGCTTTCAATATTCTTTCTACTGCTTTTTCCATATCTTGCATTAAAAATGGATTGTGAAAATCACCTCTAGTTGGCTTTAAAAAGAGTCTTATATCTTTTTCTTGAGTGATGTTTCTATTAACTAAAATAGTAGCTAACAATTTATTTAGATTATATTTTTCACTTATTTCTTTTACTTTATTTTCGTTTGTTTCATATATTTGCCATTTTTTGTTCATATTCCTCTCCCTAATTTTACAATTTCTTTTATTGTATAACATTTCTTGCATTTTTTAAAGGGGTTTTGTTATATTTTTTGGAAATATGTTACTGGTTGTTACAATTCACATATGTTTTATATGATATTAAAAAAACTGCTCTATAGATATTGGAAAATCAAGACCAGGATTGTTGTACCCTAGCTATGTTTTGATTAAAAATATCTATAGAGCAGGTTTTCCTAATTATTAACTTCTTTACTTGATTGTAAAACATTTTGATGATTAGAAAAAGAAAAAAACTAGGCTTTTTTAATTTCTCATTGGAACATTTATTGCAATTGCTAAATCACTTACACACCAACTACAGAGAAACCATTGTCTACATGAATAATTTCTCCTGTAATTGCACTTGACAAATTACTAAATAGAAATGCAGTAGCATCTCCTACTTCTTGAATAGTAACATTTCTATGTAAAGGGGCTCTTTCTTCCACAATATCTAAAATACTTCCAAAATCTTTAATTCCTTTTGCTGATAATGTTTTAATTGGTCCTGCTGAAATTCCGTTAATTCTATATCCTTCTTTTCCTAAATCTTTTGCTAAATATCTAATACTTGCTTCTAGTGCAGCTTTTGCCACTCCCATTACATTATAACCTTCTACTACCTTTTCAGAACCATAATAAGTATAAGCAACAATACTTGCTCCTTCATTTAGCATTTCTTTTTCTTTAGCCATTCTAGTAATAGCAACTAAAGAATAGCTACTAACATCTTGTGCATGTGCATAACCATCTCTTGATGTTAGAATAAAATCATTTCTTAAATCTTCGGTATTTGCATGTGCAATTGCATGCAAAATTCCATCTACTTTTCCATGCTCTTTTTTGATTTCTTCTAAACAATTATTGATATCCTCGTCTATACTAACGTTATTGCATACATATACACTTGCTTTAGGCAAATTTTTTATTAATTCTTTTACTTTTTCTAAACTATCTTCTGAACAAGTACATATTACTTCTGCTCCTTGATTACATGCTGATTGCACAGCCCCCCATGCAATACTCCATTTATTTCTTACTCCCATTATTACTATTTTTTTATCTTTTAAAATCATTTTTTCTCCTCCTATCCAATTTTTTGGCATTCAAACCTGGAACCAATGCCAATTTTTTGGCATCCAAACCTGGAACCAATGCCAAGTTTTTGGCATCCAAACCTGGAACCAATGCCAAGTTTTAGCAACTAAATTTTTCTAAATTTCTCATATCTTTGTTGTAATAATTTTTCTTTTGTACATTTTTGCAATTGTTTTATATTTTTTAAAATATATTGTTTTAAATCTTTTATTACTTTTTCGAAATCTTCTTGTGCTCCGCCTTTAGGTTCTTTTATGATATCATCAATAACGCCTAATTTTTTTAAGTCTTGTGCTGTTATTTTCATATTTTGAGCAGCTTCTTTTGCTTTACTAGCATCTTTATACAAGATGCTTGCAAATCCTTCTGGTGATAAAATAGAATAAATAGCATTTTCTAACATAGTAATTTTATCTCCTACTGCAATTGCTAAAGCTCCTCCACTAGAACCTTCTCCAATGACAATACATATAATAGGTACTTTTAATTGTGACATTTCCATGATGTTTTTAGCAATTGCCTCTCCTTGCCCTCTTTCCTCTGCTCCCATTCCTGGATAGGCTCCTGGAGTATCAATGAAGGTTATGATTGGTCTATGAAATTTTTCTGCTTGTTTCATTAGTCTTAATGCTTTTCGATATCCTTCAGGATTTGGCATTCCAAAGTTTCTTTCTATATTTTCTTTAGCATTTTTCCCTTTTTGTTCTCCAATAACTGTTACTGGTATTCCTTCTAATGTAGCAATTCCCCCTATTATTGCTTTGTCATCTGCAAAGTTTCTATCTCCATGTAATTCAATAAATTCATCAAATATATGTTCAATGTAGTCTAATGCCTTTGGTCTTTCTAATTGTCTTGCTAGTTCTACTCTTTCCCATGCTGTTATATTTCCCATGTTTTTCCTTCCTTTCATTTTTATGATAAATATTATATGTTTTATTGATGCAATCTAATTAGTTTAGCTATAGTTGCTTTCATATCTTTTCTTTCTACTATTTTATCAATAAATCCATGTTCTAATAAAAACTCTGCACTTTGGAAACCTTCTGGCAATTTTTGTTTAATGGTTTGTTCAATAACTCTTGGTCCTGCAAATCCAATTAGTGCTTTTGGTTCTGCTAAAATAATATCTCCTAAACTTGCAAAACTTGCAGTTACTCCGCCTGTCGTTGGGTCTGTTAAAATAGATAGGTAAAATAGTCCTGCCTCTTTTAGTTTTGCTATTGCTGCTGATGTTTTCGCCATTTGCATTAAAGATATGATACCTTCTTGCATTCTAGCTCCCCCAGAAACACAGAAAATGACAAGTGGCAATTTGTTTTGAATAGCTGTTTCAATGGAAAGTGTGATTCTTTCTCCTACTGCATACCCCATACTTCCCATCAAAAAATTTCCATCCATTACTGCTAATACTGCTCTTTCTCCTTCTATTTCACAAATACCACATTGTACTGCTTCTTCAATTTTTGTTTTTTCTTTTAATCCTTCTATTTTTTTTAGATATCCTTCAAAATGTAATGGGTCATTTGTTGTAATTTCTTTTCCTATTTCTTGAAAAGTTCCTTCATCTACAATTTGTTTGATTCTTCTTCTAGCAGATAGTCTAAAATGTTTTCCACAATTAGGGCAAACACTTAAATTTTGATGTAATTCTTCTTTATAAATGATTTCTTTACATTTGTCACATTTTACCCATTTTCCAATCATCATATCTGCCGCTTTTTCATTTTTGATTCTTTTTTCTTCTTTTTCATTTACTTTTTTTACTTTATCAATAATCAAGATTTTCCCTCCTTTTATATATCAAATGATTTTACTAATATCTAAACTTTCAATATTACATTTCCATTTATCCATTATTAATATCAAATTCTTTTGCAATAAAAGAAGTATCATATTGGTTATTTAAAAAATTGTGATTATCTAATATTTCTAAAATGAAATCTGCATTTGTTTGAATACCATCTACTACTAATTCTGCCACCGCACTTTTCATTTTTTGAATGGATTCTTGCCTATCTTTTCCATGCACAATAATTTTGGCAATCATAGAATCATAATTAGGTGGAATGGTATATCCACTATAAATAGCTGTATCTACTCTTATTCCATTTCCTCCTGGTAAATGTAATCCTTTTATAGTTCCTGCACATGGCATAAAGTTTTTGCTCGGATTTTCACAATTTATTCTTGCTTCCATGCTATGTCCTGTAAAAACAATATCACCTTGCTGATATGTCAATTTTTCTCCACTTGCGATTTTGATTTGTTCTTTAATGATATCTATTCCTGTTACCATTTCTGTAATAGGGTGTTCTACTTGTACTCTTGTATTCATTTCCATAAAGTAGAAATCCTGATTTTTATCTACTAGGAATTCAATTGTTCCTGCATTGGTATATCCTATTTCTTTTACTGCATTAACAGCTACTTCTCCCATTTTTTTTCTAGTTTCTGGATTTAATATACTGCTAGGTGTTTCTTCTAATACTTTTTGATTTCTTCTTTGAATAGAACAATCTCTTTCTCCTAAGTGAATTGCATTTCCATGTTCATCTGCCAATATTTGAATTTCTACATGTCTAGGATTTTCAATAAATTTTTCCAAATAAATACTATCGTCATTAAAAGCAATTTTTGCTTCTTGTTTTACTAAATCATAATCTTTTTCTAATTCTTCTGGTGTATAGGCAACACGAATACCTCTACCACCACCTCCTGCAGAAGCTTTTAACATGACTGGATATTTCATTTGTTCTGCCAATTCTAATGCCTGCTTTTTAGAATTTAGTAATCCTTCTGAGCCTGGCACCACAGGAACTCCTGCTTTTTTCATAGTTTGCTTTGCTTGTGATTTATTTCCTAATAAATCAATTAAATTGCTTTCTGGTCCAATAAACTTAATTCCCATTTCTTTACATATTTTTGCAAAATTAGCATTTTCAGATAAAAATCCAAATCCTGGGTGAATACTATCTGCTCCTGTTAAACATGCAGCTTCTAAAATAGCTTTCATGTTTAAATAGCTCTTTTGAGAAGGAGCAGGTCCAATACAAATAGCTTCATCTGCTAATGTAGTATGTAAAGCATTTTTATCTGCTTCTGAATAAATTGCTACAGTTCTAATCCCCATTTCTCTACAAGCTCTTATAATACGAACTGCTATTTCTCCACGATTTGCAATTAATACTTTCTTTAACATAGTTCCTCCTTCTTTTTATACAATTGCAAAAGTCAATTCGCCTTTTACAGCTAATTTTCCATTTACTGTTGCAATTGCCTCTCCTACTCCAATAGGTCCTTTCTTTTTTATGATTTTAACTTCCAATTTTAAGACATCCCCTGGTACTACTTGTTTTTTAAATCTTAATTTGTCTATTCCTCCAAATAAAGCATTTTTCCCCTTGTTTTCTTCCATAGAAAGAATGGCTACAGCTCCTGTTTGTGCTAAACTTTCTACAATTAGTACTCCTGGCATAATCGGGTTTCCAGGGAAGTGGCCTTTAAAATAATATTCTTCTTCTCTTACTTTTTTATAGGCTGTACAACTTTCTCCTGGTACATATTGTTCTACTTCATCAATCATTAAAAATGGTTCTCTTTGTGGAATGATTTTTTTAATTTCTTCTTTA
Source organism: uncultured Clostridia bacterium (assembly GCA_944389395.1). Taxonomy (GTDB): domain Bacteria; phylum Bacillota; class Clostridia; order TANB77; family CAG-508; genus CAG-269. The sequence goes on from CALXME010000006.1 coordinate 25,927, forward strand.
TTTAACATAATTCTTCCTCTTTTCTTGATTTTATGTTTTCTTTATGATATAATTTTTTTGTAACATGCAAACAATTGCTTACATGAAGGGAGTTATCATATGTTTTTTAACAGCAACTTGGCTAAAGACTACTCTGAAAAACTCGCTGGTTCTACAAATGATAATTATGGAAAAAGAATTATCACTTCTTTTGTAAAAGAGCTTCGGCTCTTAGCAATTGAGAATGGTGATACTTTGCCTAATCCAAGTATTATCAATTACTTGCCAGCAGAGTACGAAGTGTTTTTGCAGGATTTTTTAACCCATATGGGGTATCATCCTAGCAAAATCCAATTTTTAGCTTTTAGGACTGTTATTTGGTTCTAGGCAATTTTCCCGGGCGTAGAATAGTTTTTCTATTTTATGCCCTTTTTCTTTGTGTAAATTCTAAATACTATTTTAATTTAAATAATGGCATTCCATATTCTACAATATCTTCATTTTTTACGCAAATTTCTACTATTTCCCCATCAAATTCAGATTCGATTTCATTCATTAATTTCATCGCTTCTACAATACATACAACTTGCCCTTTATGGATTTTATCTCCTACTTTAACAAAAGGGTCTTTATCTGGTGCAGAACTTGCATAAAAGGTTCCTACCATTGGTGATTTTATCACTTTATAATTTTCCTCTTTTGGATTGTTTTGAGCAACATTTACTAAACTATTTTCTTGATTTGGAACTACTGTTGGAACTGTTAATGGTGCACTACCTTCAATAACAGATTGTAGTTGAGTACTTGCTGTTGCCATTACTTTATTTTCATTTTTAGACATTTTTATTTTAATTCCCTCTGGAAATTCTATTTCTAAAGATTCTAACTTAGAATTTCCCATATCGTCTATTAATTTTTTAATATCTTGATAATCCATTGTTTTTTCTCCTTTATTTTTCAAAATTTGGCATTCAAACCTGGAACCAATGCCAAAAATTTGGCATTCAAACCTGGAACCAATGCCAACTAGTTCCATTTTTTCAATAATATTGTACTATTATGTCCTCCAAATCCTAATGAATTAGACATAGCATATTGAATATCTACTTTTCTACCTTCATTTGGAACAATATCTAAATCACATTCTTCATCTGGTACTTGATAGTTAATAGTTGCTGGAGCAAAACCTTCTTGTATTGCTTTTACACATACAATTGCTTCTACTCCTCCTGCTGCTCCAAGTAAATGTCCTGTATGTCCTTTTGTAGAACTTACCATTACCTTTTTAGCATTTTCTTCTCCTAAAGCTGTTTTTACTGCTTGTGTTTCGCAACTATCATTTAGATGAGTAGATGTACCATGTGCATTAATATAAGTAATTTCTTCTGGTTTTACATGTCCTTCTTCCATTGCTATTTTCATTGCTCTTGCTCCACCTTCTCCTCCTGGTGCAGGTGAAGTGATATGATAACTATCAGATGTTGCACCATATCCTACTATTTCTGCGTAAATTTTAGCACCTCTTGCTTTTGCATGTTCTAATTCTTCTAATATTACTATTCCAGCTCCTTCTCCCATAACAAATCCATTACGTTCTTTGTCAAATGGAATACTTGCTCTATTTTTATCTTCACTTTTGGTTAATGCTTTGATATTAGTAAATCCTGCTATACTTAAAGGTGTCACAGAAGCCTCTGTTCCTCCTGCAAGCACAATGTCTTGATATCCATGTTTAATCATTCTGAAGCTTTCTCCAATACAATGTGTTCCTGTTGCACAAGCTGTTACCATAGCAATTGATTCTCCTTTTGCACCAATATCAATAGCCACATTTCCTGTTGCCATATTAGAAATTCCCATTGGAATATACATTGGAGAAACTCTATCTGGTCCTTTCAACACACATTTGGTTTGTTCTTCTTCAATTGTTTGAATTCCACCTATTCCTGATCCTAAGATAACTCCTACTCTCTCCATATTTTCTTTTTCGTTATCTAGCCCGCTATCTTTCCATGCCTCTCTAGAAGCAACTATGGCATATTGTGAAAATTTATCTAATCTTTTTGCTTCTCTTTTATCAAAATAATCTTCTGGATTGTATCCTTTTACTTCTGCTGCTAATTTTACTTTAAAATTTGTAGTATCAAATGCTGTTATATTATCAATACCACATTTTCCTTCTCTAATTCCTTTCCAGAACTCTTCTACATTATTTCCAATAGGAGTGATTGCCCCTAATCCTGTTATTACAACTCTTCTTTCCATTTTCCTATCCTTTCTTTCTAACTCAATTCTAAAAAATTTGGCATTTCAAACCTGGAACCAATGCCAAAAATTTGGCATTCAAACCTGGAACCAATGCCAAAATTACATTACCATTCCACCATCTACATGAATGACTTGACCTGTTATATAAGAACTTTGTTCTGAGCCTAAAAAGTAGGCAAGTTCTGCTACTTCTTTTGCATTTCCCATTCTTTTTAATGGAATTTGTTCTTGTATGGTTTCTTTTATTTCATCTGATAATACATCTGTCATATCTGTTGTGATAAATCCTGGTGCTATTGCATTTGCTCTAATATTTCTAGATGCTAATTCTTTTGCTACACTTTTTGTAAATCCTATGATTCCTGCTTTTGATGCTGCATAATTACATTGTCCTGCATTTCCTGTTACTCCTACTACAGATGATAAGTTGATAATACTTCCTTGTCTTTTTTTCATCATATATTTAGTTACTGCTTTTGTCATTAAAAAAGTTCCTTTTAGGTTTACTTCAATGACTTTGTCAAATTCTTCTTCACTCATTCTCATTAATAAATTGTCTTTTGTGATACCTGCATTATTTACCAAAACATCTATTTTTCCAAAAGTTTCGATTGCTGTTTTTACTAAATTTTCGATTTGTTCTGGATTGGTAACATCTGCTTTTACAATAAGTGCTTTTCCCCCATTTGCTTCTAATTCTTTTTTTAATTCTTCTGTATCTGTTTTATCAGATACGTAATTGATGATAACATCATATTCTTGTTTTGCAAATTTAAGTGCTATTTCTTTTCCAATTCCTCTAGAACCTCCTGTTACTAATACTGTTTTGTTTTCTTCCATTATGTTTTTACCTCCTTTATATAATTTTCTAGTGTTTGTAAATCGTAGATATTAACTACTTTTGCTTCTTTATTGTCTTTTCTTACAAATCCTGTCAATGTTTTTCCAGGTCCTATTTCTACATATTCTTGAATTCCTTCTTTTTGCATTAACGCAATTGTTTTATCAAATCGAACAGGTGAAATAATATGGTTTGCTAAAATTTCTTTTATATTGTCTTGTTCTTGATAATAAGTTCCATCTATATTTTTAATGACTTTCATTTTTCCAGGATGAAAGGTTACTTTTTCTAATTCTTTTTCATATGCTAATTTTGCTTGTTCTAGTTTTGGTGTATGAAAAGGTCCTGCTGTTTTTAATGGTATTACTCTTTTTGCTCCAGCTTCTTTTAACTTTTCCATTGCCTCTGTTACTGCTTCTTGCTCTCCTGATATGGCAGTTTGTACACTACAATTATAATTAGCTGGAATAACAAATTTTCCTTGTGATGATATTTCTTGACATATCTTTTCTATTTTTTTGCTATCTAATCCAATTACTGCTGCCATTGCATAATTTCCTTCTGGTAAAAGTGTTCCCATATAAGAACCTCTTTTTTGGATTAATTTAATCCCGTCTTCAAAAGATATCATACCAGCAGATATTAATGCTCCATATTCTCCTAAACTTAATCCTGTAGCTATTTGAGCTGTTACGCCTTCTTTTTTTAATATTTCTAAAATAGCTAAACTTGTTGTTAAAATTGCAAGTTGTGTATTTTCTGTTTTCATTAATTCTTCTTCTGGTCCTTCAAAGCATATTTTTGCTATATCCATTTTGGCTATTTGAGAAGCTTTTTCATAAATACTTCTTGCTTCTTCATATTTTTCATAAATATCTTTTCCCATGCCTACTACTTGTGCTCCTTGACCAGGAAATAAAAATGCTCTTTTCATTCTTTTTCTCTCCATTTCTTTTTTATTTGTTATATTTCTAATAAAATACTTCCTGTATTTAGTCCTCCGCCATAACCTAACAAAATGACTTTCTCCCCTTGTTTTAATAATTCTTTTTTTAGCATTTCATCTATTACAATAGGGATACTGGCACAAAAAGTATTTCCTATTTTTTCTATGTTGGTATACATTTTCTCCTCTTGCATTTTTAATCTAGAAGCAATTGCTTTCATGATTTTTTGATTGGATTGGTGTGGAATGATATATGTTATATCTTCTATTCTTTCTTGTGCTTTTTCTATCAATTGTTTAATATTTTCTACTGTTTTTGTTACCGCATACTTATAGACTTTGGTTCCATTCATTTGTATCATTTCATTTGTTTTACAAGTTAGGATTTCATTATTTTCTCCTTCTGCTTGTATTAAAGATACATATTTCTTCTTTTCTTTTGCTCTGCCAAATAATACTGCTCCTGCACCATCTCCTAAAAGAATTCCTGTATTGACATCTTGTGGATTTGTAAATGCAGATAATTTATCTACTCCTATTACTAATGCAGATAGTATATTTGTATTTTCTAAATACATTTTTGCAATATCTACTGCATTAATATATCCGGCTACATCCTGCTAGAATATCTAAACAAATACAAGATTTTATTTCTAATCTTTTTTGAATTTCATTAGAAATTCCTGGCATTAATAAATTAGTTGTTGTGGTTGCTGTAATAATAAGCCCTATTTTGTTTTTTTCTTCTTCTTTTAATTCTAACTTTTCTACAGCTTTCCATGCCAAGTCTTCTATCTTTTCTTCTATTGCTATATATCTATTTTTAATTCCTGTTCTTCTACTTATGTAATTTTGTTCTAGCTCCCATTTTTTTTCTAATTCTTCGTTATTTACTTTGTTTTTTGGCAAATAACTGCCACTTTTTAAGATTTCTATTTTTATTCTTCCTTTCTTTTCCATTGTTACTATATAGTTATACACTATTTTTTATTTTTTTTCTATTGGAACAGGTGGTCAAAAATGATTTTATCCATATCAAAAAGCCCAACTAGTATTAGTTGGACTTTTTGAATTTATTTATATTTATATAGGGTTAGCTTAAATTATTTTAAGTTAGAAATATTTGTACTTTCTGTTGCTTTTTCAAATGTAATAGTTACTTCTGTAGAATCTTTAGCAACTGTAATTTTAGCACCTTTTCCATTAACTCCAAAAGAATTAATATATGTTCTTACTTCTTCTACTACTACATCTTTACCAAACATTGCTACAATTTCTTCATCTGTATAATCTTTAGCTTCGATGTTTGTTAAAGTAACTGGTGCTTTTGTTTTAGCAATTGCTTTAATTGTAGTATTTGCATCTTTTGCGATACTAATATTCTTTTCACCTGTAATAGATTCTTCAGAAATATCAATATCTCCACTATTTACTTGAATATCAAGTTTACTGCTAATATTAACTTTATCAGATTTTACTGTAATACTTCCACCATTAGATTTCATTGTAATAGTTCCTTTTTGTTCAGAAGTATTGTCACCTAAACCATTGAATGTGATTACTGCATTATCTGTTTTGTTTTCAAATACTAAGTTATTTGCTTCTTTACCAGCATCTAATTCTAAATTTGCACCCATTGCATCAATTGCAATTTCTTTTTCTGTTCCTACTTTTATGTTATTTATTGTAACTGTTGCATTAGCTTTTACAGTATATACTTTATCGCCAGATACTTCTATACCATTATTTAATGTAATTTTTTCAGCATTTGCATCTGTTAAAGTATAACTTGTTTCTTCTGTTCCAGTTAATTCTATAGCTTTAAAGTTTCCTTTAATAGTTTTATCAAAATTATTGCTCTTGATAGAAATTGTTGTTTTTGATAAATCAATCGCACTAAAATCTCTTAATGCAACTTCTGCAGAAGCTCCTCCATCTAATTCTACTGTAATTGCACTGGCATCTTCATTTATTGTTACTTTATCTCCATTTTCTAAAGCTTCAATAATTTTATATTCTTTATCTATTTTATCAGAAGTTACTCCAGAGTAATTTCCTCTACTTAAAGTTTTACCATTAATGATGATATTTGTTCCATCTACAGCAACTTTTCCAGAATTTTCTTTACTTGCTTCTTCTGGTGTTCCTACTATTAAATCTTTAATTTCCATTAAAGTTTTAACTTCTGTGCTGTAATCTGATTCTACTTCATTAGCATCTACTTTAGCAACTACTTTAAATGCATAAGTTTTATTTTGCTCTAATCCTGTTATTGTTATTTTTCCATCTTTTACTTCTACATTTTGTGTTGCTTTTAAAGTATATCTTGCTTCTGTTTGGTCATTATTTGTTTTAACATCATATACTTTTACAGAATATGATACTTCTTTATTATTAATTTGAATTGGTGCAACTTCTAATGTTACATAATTTGTTCCTATATCAGTATTTGATGAAATTATAGGAGCAGATACTTTATAGAATTCTTGTGTTTTTGCTTCTTCAGAATCTAATACTGCCATTTGTCCATCTTTTGCAATTACTTTTGCTTTTACAAGATACATTGTATTTGGAGTTATTGTAAATGTTACTTCATTTTTGTCATTTTCTGGAGCTGTAATTGTTGTATTTTTGATTTCTTCTCCTTTTTCATTAACTGTATATAAGTCTATTTGATAAGTTCCAAAATCTTCTTTTTTATTACTGTTATCCCAAGATAATTTTACTTTATTATCTTTTCCGTTTTCTATTTTTAGATTTGTAAGAGCTGATAATCTTGTTACTTTTACTTCGTCAGATTTTGTTATTTCTGAGCTTGATGTTTCAAGTCCTTTGTCATCACCTTTTACAAAAACTGCTATTTGATATGTTCCTACTTTATCCATATCTGCTGTAAAGTCTACTCTTCCTTCTGTTACTTCTACAGCTTTTACTGGCTCTCCATCTTTATATAATGTTACTGCATAGGTTTTTCCAGATTCAGCTTCCCAAGTAAATTCAGCGCTATCTGTTTTGCTAAGATTTGGATTTGTAATTTTTTCTACTTTTTCTTCTGCTTTAATATCAGCAGCATCACTTGTAATAACTACTGTTTTGATATCAGATACAGAACCATAAGAGTTTTCTAATGCATATGTAACTTTATATGCTTTTGCAGTTTCTAATTCTGTTGCAACTGTTGCATTTTCTACTTTATTGTTAGAAACATTTATTGTTCCTTTTAAGTCTGCCACATCTGTTTTAGTAGCTTCGTCAATTGCTTGTACTAAATAGTGTACTTTTACAATATCACTTTCTCCGCATTTTTCCAAAGAAAGTGTTGCTTGTTTTGTACTAGTACGTTTTGTTGTTACATTAGTAGCTACTGGTTCTATTATATTTTTCTCAGTTTCTACTTTTGCTACTGTAGCTTCTTCTGCATCTACAAATGTGATAGTAACTTTACCATCTTCTAATCCTGATAGATTAACATTTGTTTCTACATAATCTGTATGAGCTGGAATTACAACTGTTCCTACTTGCATGTCTTTTCCATCTGCAGTTTTTGCATATATTGCATAATTTGTTGCTTTATCCAAAGTTTTAGCAACTTTTATTTTTAATTTTGTATTTGTAGCTGTTTGTCTGTTGATTATTCCATTTTCATTTACTTGAATTTCATAGTTAGAATTGATTACTTCTTCTTCTTTTTCTGGTAATTTGTCAATAATTTCATCTGTTAATCCAACTACATATTTTTTAATTGTTAAAGAATCTGTTCCATTTAGTTTTGCATTATTTGCAACATCTGCTGCTTCTTGTTGTACAGCATCTATTTTTTCAATACCTGTAATATGTTTTTCTAATACTAGTGCATCTGTTCCGTTAATTTTTCCATTTCCATCAACATCTCCATAAATTACGACTGTATATTCTTGACCATTTGATGTAAAAGTATCTCCAGTTCCTACTACTGTATTTTCATCTGATATAGATAAACCATTAAATTTTGTTATATTAAATTCTTTACTTTCTTTAATATCTTTAATTGTTAACACATCATCTCTATTTGTTAATACAAAAGGGACTATTGTTTTTCCTTCTACTAATTTTTTATAAACCCCTACAGGTTCTGTTGTTATTTGATCATTTGCTGTTGCAGCTGAAACTGCTCCTACTGCATTAGTAGCTAGAAGTCCTGCTAATGCTAAGGATGATACGATTTTAAAATTCTTTTTCACTTTTCATTCCTCCTAAAAAAGTACAAATTTTTCTTTTTATTCATTATATTATTTTTAATATTATTTTCTAACTTTTCTCACTACTAATGTGATTCCTGCTAATGCAATTACTGCTACTACTCCAATAAATACTGGTGTACCTGTTTGTGGTAATTTAGTGATTACTTGACCATTTGTACCTACTTTTTCATCTGCATTTGTATTGTTATTTGTTGTTGTTCCTTCATTGTTGTCTGTTGCTGGTGTTGTTGGTTCTGTTGGTGTTTCTTCACCTGGGTTTTCTGGTTCTGTTGCAGTTTCTGTTACTACTTTTACAGTTGCTGTTGTTGTTGTTAATTCTTCATCTTTATCTGTTGAAAAATTACTTGCAGTGAAAACTGCTCCTTCTGTATCTTCTATTGCTTTAAATTGTAATGTTACTGCATTTGTTGTTTTAATTGGGTCTGTTACTACTAATCTTATTATTCCTGCTTCACTTGCATTTACAATAGGTGCTCCTAATGTAGATGTTGCTGAATCAGCCACATATTCAAATTTTGTTGCATCATAGTTTAATACAAATTCTACTGCTTGTGAAGTTTCTTCTGTATTAACACTAACTGTTACAACATCTCCTTTTTTTACCTCTGCATTATTTACAGCTAAATTTGCTGCATTAACATTTCCTATCATCATTGCTACTACTACCATAGCGATTATTAATATTCCTAATATTGTTTTTTTCATTTTTCTTTCATTCCTTTCTTTTTTCTTTTTGTATGGTATATTCCTATACTTTTTAAATTTCTCTGGCTTTACATATAAGCCTTGTTAACCCACCCGGGTTACATGTAATAAGAGTTACTTCTCTTTTACCATCATCATTTTGGTCCAAACATGATAAATCTTCTGGGACACAAGTGTATATATTATAAATTTTATAATTTATTTTTGTTTTAGTTTTTCTGTTAATCATATAAAATACATCACCAACCTGCATCTCAGACAACCTTTTTAACATGTTGTTCCAATTATGACCACTGATACAAAAGTTTCCTGACGCATTTACATCTGGACCATATAGCTTGGCAACTGATAGTTTTAAAGATGCATCTTCTGATATGTTTAAAATGTTTTTGGTTACCCCTATTTTTTCTATAACAAGCTGTCCTAACACTTCATATTTTCCCATTGTTGCTGGGATTTCCACATCAGCTATTTCATCCTTTTTTTCTTCTACTGGTTCTTCTTTTACTTCTTCTGTTACTTTTTCTTCACCTGTAGCTACATCACTTGGTTCTTCTTTAATTGCCCAAATTTTGTTGCTTACTAGCAAATAAATGAATGAACAAAGAATAATTCCTAATAGTAGACAAGTTATGACTTTTTTCTTATTAAGTTGCTTTTTTTTTGCTCTTCTGGCTCTATGGTAAATTGTCATACTCACTTTTTAAAAAAATTTCACCCCCTTATAACTATTTTTGTAATCTGTTTCAGGTTATCTGGGTATATTCTAACCTATTTCAGGTTAAAAGTCAATACTTTTTTTTTCATATTTTAAAATCTTTTTAAGGACTTATATTGTCCGAAATTTAAATATTTTTTTGAATTTTGTCTACAATATATTTAACATACATTGTAGTATTTTTGTCTTATAGGGGTGATAGAATTTGATTAATAATGGAAATATATATCATAGAATTAGAGCTTTACGAGAAGATCATGATTTAACACAAAAAGAAATTGCTAAAATTTTAAATATGTCTCAAACCGGTTATTCAAAATATGAAACTGGAGAAAATGATATTCCAACTAAAATTTTGATTCAGTTAGCAAAGTATTATCATACTTCTGTTGATTATTTATTAGGAATTACTGATATTAATAAACCTTATGAGGAACAAAAATAGAGCACCATCAATTTGTAGTTTTTTGATGGTGTTCTATTTATAACTTCTTATTTTATTACTCTACATTACTTTGTTCTTCAGCTGATTGTTGGTTTCCTTCTTGTTGTCCATTTTGTTGTTCATCATTATTGCTATTTTGTTCTCCATTGTTTTGTCCGTTATTTTCTTCTTCAGTTGTATTTGTGCTATTATTATTTTGGTTTATTTCATTGGCATTTAAAACAGTTCCATTTTCATCTCTTGCCACTATACTCTGACTATCTAAATATTCTTCCACATCCAATTTATTATTATTATAAGTCATATAATAATGATTTTCTCCTGATTCAATAGTTAAATAAATATCATCTGTAAGTGTTCCAATTAATACTCTTCCTGATGAATTTATTAATCCATATTTCTTATTAGAACAAGTAACAATAACATCATAATTTGGTATTACTAATAAATTCATAGCATCTTTATTGCTAGAAGCAATATATCCAAAGCTATCATATTCTATGTTTACAACTAATTTTCCATTTTTATTATACAATCCCCATAATTTATCTTTACGTACAGGAATTAAATTGTTTACTAAAATATATCCATTTTTAATATCATTTTTTTCAAATTGGCTAGGATCAATTCCTATTTCATCATATTCTACATAAATTTTTATATTTCCTCTTGTATCAATAACTCCATATTTGTCATCTCTTTTTACTACATATAATCCGGCATCACTATCCATTAATTCTATAGAATCATATATTAATTGCACTCTAGTATCTTTTGTTTTGGTAATAATTCCTACTTTTTTGTTGCTTTCAACTTTAAATTCTCCAGAGTTTGGTAGATATGTTATATTGTCATATTTTGCCTCTATTATTGTATTGCCAGTAGAAGCCTCTACTACTCCGTATTTATTATTTTCTTTGTCTTTTTTTACAACCAACATATCTTGTAAAATAGCTTTTTGATTGGTAAAATCTTCACTTAATTCAACATATCCATAATCTAATACAACTGTAGAATATCCTTGTACTAAATAAGGCAATGTAAGTATGGTAATTCTTTTTGCTGCTTCATTGTATTCAAAACTGACATTAAATGCCATTTCCATTCCTTCAGTTGTTGTATATAATATACCATTTCTGGCTATAATTGGTTCATCTATATAAAAATATTCATAATTAGCATCTTTTTCTTGTAAGTTTAATTTATATATTTTATTAGAATTTAAAGAAAAATTTGTTATTTCATTTTCACCTTGAATATAGCATTTACTTGGATCTTCTGATTTATCATTATATTCTCCATTATAACATTCATATCCTAAATAAGTTGCTATTTCTTTAATTGGCACATATATTTTATCTCCATCAAATACTAACATTTGTTTCACTTTTTCATTTGATACTCCATCTATACTTAAACGTAAAGTATTTGATTGAACATATACCATTGCAATAGCAACTCCTATTATAATAAGAATTATTAGTACTATACATACTAAAATTATTGTTGTTATTTTTTTTGATTTATCTTCTTTTTTTGGTTTAAAATTATCTTCTATTAAATTCATTTGTACTCATCCCCTTTACTATTTTTCATATCCATATTTTTTATAAAATTCTTCTTTAAAATTCCCTAAATTATCTCTCTCTATTTCTATTTTAACTCTTTCCATCAATTTAGTCAAGAATCTTAAGTTATGAATAGAAAGCAATCTCACTCCTAAAATTTCATTTGCTTTTATTAAATGTCTTATATATGCTCTTGTATAATTTTTGCAAGTATAACAATCACATTCTGCATCTAATGGTGACCAATCTCTTTCATAAGTTGCGTTTCTTACAACAACTTTTCCATTCCAAGTCATTGCTGTTCCATTTCTTGCAATTCTTGTTGGTAATACACAATCACACATATCAATCCCACTAATTGCTGCTTCTATTAAATAATCGGGTGAACCTACTCCCATTAAATATCTAGGTTTGTCTTTTGGCATAAGAGGAGTTGTATATCTTAAAATTTTTAAATATTCTTCTTTTGGTTCTCCTACACTAATTCCTCCAATAGCATATCCTGGTAAATCTAGTTTTATTAAATCTTCTGCGCTTTTTTTCCTTAAATCTTCATAAAATCCACCTTGTATAATTCCAAATAGTGCTTGTTTTTCTGTATTTTTATGTGCTTCTTTACATCTTTTTGCCCATCTAGTTGTCCTTTCCATTGATTGTTTTGTATATTCATAAGTAGATGGATATGGGCAACATTCATCAAAAGACATAATAATATCTGCTCCTAAATCTTCTTCTATTTCCATTACTTTTTCTGGTGAAAAGAAATGCTTACTTCCATCTAAATGTGATTTAAATTCTACTCCTTCTTCTGTTATTGTTCTTAAATCACTTAAACTAAAAACTTGGAATCCACCACAATCTGTCAATATAGCTCTATCCCAGTTCATAAATTTATGAAGTCCACCTGCTTCTTTAACAATTTTATTTCCAGGTCTTAGATATAAATGATAAGTATTAGATAAAATGATTTGTGCTTTTACTTCTTCTTTTAATTCTTCTGGTGTCATAGATTTTACTGTGCCTTGTGTTCCTACTGGCATAAATACAGGGGTTTGTATATCTCCATGTGGTGTATGTACTACTCCTCTTCTTGCTCCTGTTTGTTTGCACTCATGTATTAACTCATATGTTACTGCTGGTTTCACTTATTTTCCTACCTTTCTTTTTTGGCATTGGTTCCAGGTTTGAATGCCAAATTTTTGGCATTGGTTCCAGGTTTGAATGCCAAATTTTTGGCATTGGTTCCAGGTTTGAATGCCAACTTACATAATAAACATCGCATCTCCAAAACTAAAGAATCGATATTTTTCTTTGACAGCTTCCTGATAAGCTTTCATAATATATTCTCTTCCTGCTAGTGCAGATACTAACATTAATAATGTAGATTCTGGTAAATGGAAGTTTGTAACTAAAGCATCTAGACATTTAAAGTGATATCCTGGATAAATAAAAATTTGTGTATCTCCTTCTGTAGGTTTTACCATTCCTTTATCATCTGCAATGGTTTCTAATACTCTACAGGATGTTGTCCCTACTGCTATTACTCTTTTTCCATTCTGCTTTGCTTGGTTTATTTTATCCGCGTCTTCTTGTTTGATGTAGAAATGCTCTGAATGCATTTCATGATTTTCAACTGTTTCTTCTTTTACTGGTCTAAAAGTTCCTATCCCCACATGTAAAGTCACATTTGCAATAGATATTCCTTTTTTTTGTATTTCTTCTAATAATTCTGGTGTAAAATGTAATCCTGCTGTTGGTGCTGCTGCTGATCCTTCATATTTTGCATACACTGTTTGATATCTATCTTTTTCTTTTAGTTCTTCGTGTATATATGGTGGTAATGGCATTAATCCGATTTGGTCTAAAATTTCATTGAAAATTCCTTGATACTCAAACTGTACTTTTCTAGTTCCTCCTGGCATTACTTCTAATATATTTGCTTTTAATAGTCCATCTTTGAAAATCACCTTAGTTCCCACATGTAGTTTGTTTCCTGGACGTACAATACATTCCCATATATCGCCTTCAAGATTATTTAATAATAAGAATTCAACATTTGCTCCTGTTTCTTTTTTTCCATATAATCTTGCTGGTAATACTTTTGTATTGTTTCTTACTAAAACATCTCCTGGTTCTAAATAATCAATAATATCTTTAAAGATTTTGTGTTCTATTGTTTGTTTTTTTCTCTCTAACACCATTAATTTAGATTCATCTCTTTTTTTAATTGGTGTTTGTGCAATTAGTTCTTCTGGTAAACCATATTTAAAATCTGATACTTTCAATGTTTTCTGCTCCTTTATTTACTATTTCGTTTTCATTATTTTTTCCTATCATATTTATGTTACAATACTTTTTACATTATTTATAATATGATAAAAAAGTTCTCTTATTTCTTCTATGATATTTTCCGGTTCTTTAAAATGAGCTAAAGAATATGTATATTCAAAATTACTCCTTTTGGCAGGTTTTAAGGCATAGATTTCTTTTGGTAATCCTATTTTTCCTTGTTCTGTATTGATATTTTGATTCATGTAGTCTTGGTACCATTTTTTCTGTCCATATACTACTTCATTTTGATATCCATATTTTTCGTAATCGTGTAATGAAGGAATTTGATAACCATATTCTTCTGCATTTCTTTCTAAAGAGTGTAAAAATTCATGTAAAAAAACTTCTTCTGGAAATTCATTTATTCCTCTACTATATTTGTATATATAACTTTGAGAATCATTTGGCAAACGTATATTAGAAAATCCAATTCCATAATAATCCATAGATCCTAATCCTATCCAATCATTGATTTCAATATCTGCTTGATGTTCTTCATCTCCTAATCTTACAATTGCAAAAATATGGTCATAATCTTTTTGGCTTATGAGATTTTTTATTTGCTTTTCAATATCTTCTGGTGCTACATAATATCCAAATTCATTGTCATAAGATAAACTCATAATTGGTGTTTCTATTTCATATATATCACAGTTTGCTGTCATTTTTTGTTCTGATAGTTCTTGCGTTGAATTTTCAAATCGTTTTATTGTATCTGTAATAGTAGATATATCGTTTTGATTAATTGTTAATTCTATTTCTTTTTGATTAATAGTAACATTAGTATTTCTAAAAAATAAACATGCAAAGTTCCAATTTGTATCTTCTTTTGTAATTCCTTCTTCTATTGTGATATCTGAAAACCAAACTTCTCCTTTAGCTTTACCTAGATATCCACCTAGTCTAAATCCGATTTCTACTTTTTCTCTATTTTTGCTATTAAATATTAGTTCTATTTTTTGCCAGTCATTGGTTCCTGTTAAAGCAATTGATCTTTCTGTTGTGTCTGGAATTGCAATTTGTGCTCCTATTCCTGTTTTTTGTTCTTCTGCTTGTATTTGATTTGTTTTTACAATACAAGATACTTTATATGGTGTGTTTTTGTTTACCTGTATTTCTTTTGAAAACATAGCGTCATTATATTCATTTGTTGCTATTTTGTAACTTCTTTGATTAGAATATTTTATATTATTATCTCTTTTAAAGTCTGCTGTGTATAAATTAGATTCTTTTCTAATAAAATCATTGAAATTATTTTCTTGATAAAACTGGTATGCAAAGTATAGCATACACAATAAAACAATTATTGTAATTCCATTTTTTATATGCTTTTTCATTTCTTTTCCTTTTCTTTATGTTTTTTTCTTTTTTATTATATATGATTTTAAAAAAGATATCAATGGAAAATAAATAAAAACCCAAGCTTTTCTTGAGTTTTCTATTTATTTTTATATTTTTTCTACTACTTCTGATGTTTCAGATACATCTGTAATTTTAATATCTCTAACATGATTAATTTTTTCCCAAGTTGTTTCTCGTTTAAATAAACATTTAAAGTTAATTAATAACCAAGATCCCATAAATAATGGATAACATAGTAATCCTTTTACCATTGGCTTTATTGGTCTTCTATCTAATAACATGACAATTAGTGCTGTTCCAATTGGTAGTAAAAATGTTGGAATTAGATATCTTAATATGTTTATAACTAGTTCTGTTTCTGTCATACCATTTCCTGCATACATTAAAAAGTTAGTTGCTAATAATATTAATGTGATAACAAACATTGGTATACTTCCTACTATATATAATAACCCGTCAAAATTCATCATTGTTTTATTTTGTTTTGTAGCTTGTGCTAGTGGTTTTGCATATTCTTTAATACATTGTATATGTCCTACTGTCCATCTGCTTCTTTGTGACCAAGATTGTTTAAATCCTGTTGGTTGTTCATCATAACAAATAGCATCTGTTGCCCATCCTAATTTTTTTCCTGCAATAATTCTTTTTAAAGAAAACTCTATGTCTTCTGTTAATGTAACTGTATCCCATCCTTGTGGTTTTATTACATCAAATCTTACCATAAATCCTGTTCCATTTAATAATGGTGATAGTCCTAAATTGTATCTCGCTAGATGATAGAATCTATGCATTGTCCAGTAGAATAAAGCATATCCTGATGAAATCCAGTTATCTGATGGATTTTTGATATCTCTATATCCTTGAACTACATCTTCTCCTTGACATAGTTTTTTATTCATATTTTTAATAAAATCTTTGTCTACGATGTTATCTGCATCAAAAACAAAGAATGCATCATATGGAGCATTTTCTTTGATTTTTTGTTGTAAAAACCAATTTAGTGCATATCCTTTTGTTTTCTTTGTTTCATCAAATCTTTCATACACAATTGCTCCTGCTTGTTTTGCAACTTTGGCTGTGTTATCTGTACAATTATCTGCAATCACATATATATCATATAAGTCTTTATTATATGTTTGCTTTTTTAAACTTTCTATCAAATTTACTACAACTGTTTCTTCATTATGTGCTGGTATTATTGCCATAAATCTGTGGTCTTTTTTAATTTTTAATGGTTTGTCTTTTAATTTTACTAATGAGCATAAACTTACCATGATTTGATATAACCAGAATATGGTTATTGTCCATACTAATGCTTCTCTTAGTATATATAAATAATCCATTTTTTTACCTCTCTTTTTAATAATATTAGTACTATATTATTATGCCATCTTTATTATTATACTATTATTGGCAATTTATTGCAATATTTTTTTGAATTTTTATTAAAAATGTTTTTAAAATGTTTTATCTGCTTCTATTATTTGCTCTTGGATCTTCAAATTCTTCATCTAGTTCATTTATAACTTCTTCTGGCTTTTTGTCATCTTTTTTCTTCTCTCCAAATTTTTCTTTTACAAATTCACTATCTGGTTTTCCGTCTTTATAAAATCCCCATCTAGTAGCTAATTGATTATAACTTACTTTTTCTCCATCTGATAATTCTATATATTCCTCTTGTTGCTGTGGATGCGCATGTGATTTCGTATCTTTTTTGCCATCTAAATCTTCTACCTCTTTTTCTTCACAATCTGGATGTTTCTTTTCATGTTTTGTAATTTCTTGATATCCTTCTTCTACAGAGCGATATCCGTCATTATATTCTTGTGCTAATTTTAATGTATCTATATCAGTTCCTTCGACTGGATTTTTTGCATTTGAAGTTTCTAATTGTCTATCTAAACTTTTATTTCCTTCTATTCCTTTTCCTCCAATTGTTTTTCTTGGTGAATGATATACTTCTACTTCTCCATATTGTGCTTTTTCAATTCCTATTGTTCCTTCTCCTAGTTTTAGTCTTGTTAAAACATCTCCTTTTTGTACTTTGTCATTTTGTTTTACTTGATAATTACTTTCAATTGGGTTTGTTCCTTCTTGTGTGTCATTTTCTAAATCAAGTGTTTTTACATTTCCTTGTTTTGTTATTATTACTGTTTCATATCTTGAACTATGACCTTGTTCTTTTTGTCCTTTTTCATTTTTTAGATTTTTTAAATCATCTGATTCTACTATCCCCATGCTTAAAGCTTCGTCACCATCTTTTAATTTAGGCATTTTTTGGTTATCTTTTATTACTTGTCCAAGAGTACTCATGTCTGTTACTCTTGTATCCATATCTACCTCTTGTTTTATGTTGATGTCTTTTATTTTATTTTGCTTTGGTTGCTGTTTTTTTATTTGCTGTTTTTGTAATCTTTCTTTTTCCTTGTTATTGTTTTTTGCCTTTTCCTTTTTTTGTTCTTTTATTATATTTTGTTTTATCTCTTTGTTATAACTTACTTTTTGTTTTACTCCTCGTTCCTGTATTTGCAATTTTTGAGCTATTTCCCATATTTTGATTCTTTCTAAAAATTGTTTTAACTCTTCTTTTTCTGTGGGAGATATTTTATTTTTTTGCTCTGTTTCCTTAATGTTTGCTGATACTGCATTTTCTAATGTATCTTGTCTGAATATAATTGTTTCCCCTGGCATTTTGGGAGTATATACACCAATTAATTCTAAATAGTAATATTTAAAGTATTCTTCTTCTTTTTTGATAATAATCTCTTTCTCTTTATCTTGTATTTTTATTTGTCCTATAATTTGTATGTTTTTTTGTTGTTGTTTCATTATTTCTATTGTTTTTAATATATTTACTTGTTTTATCAATTCTAGTATTTGTTTTTTTGTTATATTATTATCTAATTGCTTTTTGAATACAATTTCTTGCTCTGTCATTTGTGGAAGATATGCTCCTATTAATTCTAATGTGTAATATTTGAATAGCTCTCCTTCTTCTTTTAATATTATTTCTTTTTGTTTTCCTTCTATAATTACTTTGCCTAAAACTTGCATTTATTTTACTCCTTTTTAGGTGTGTTTTCTTTGAATTTGCAACAAGTATTAAAATAAGATAAATATTTGAATTATGTTTATTATTTCTTTTTGTTTTTGAAAAATTTGTTTAAAAGCCCTTTTGATTCTTCTTCATCTTCTTTTACTTTTGTATTTTTTCTTTTTGATGATTGTTTTTTTTCTATTTTTTTATTTTCAATATCACTATATTCCTCTGTTTCATTTTCATCCTTCCAGATATTTTCTTCATCCCATTCATCATCATCATATTCGTTTTCTTCATATTCATCATCTAATTCTTCTTCATATTCGTTATCCCAGTCATCATTATCATATTCATCATCCTCATCATATTCATCATCATCTTCTTCGTATTCATCATCATATTCGTCGTCATCATATTCGTCGTCTAACTCTTCTTCATATTCGTTATCCCAATCATCATCGTCGTATTCATCATCATCTTCTTCGTACTCATCGTCATATTCTTCTTCATCTTCTTCATAATCGTTATATTCATCTTCTTCGTAGTTATCTTCTTCGTCTTCAAATATCTTAATATTTTGATTTCTACTATTAGTATTTTCTATTGTTAATAGTTTTTCTGTTTTTTCTGTTTCTTCTATTCTAAGTTCAGACAAGTCTTTTGCGAATTTTTCACTAACTTCTTCTTGAAATACATTATATATGTTTTTTATGCCTTCTATTCTCCAATAATTTGAGTTAATAACTGTTCCCATTGGTATTTTTATATGGTTTATTTCTTCTTCGAAATTTCTTTCTTTATCTTCTATTTCTTTTAAATATGTTTTATTATATAACTCTTTATATGCTTTTTTTGTAGATTTTCCTGCTATTTCTCTTAAAATTAGTTCATATAAGTTAGAAATTTGAGTCATGTCTGTTTCAAAATTATGGCATGCTTCTTCCATCATTTTTTGATGTGCTTTTATCCCATTAATTGCTACCATTCTTTCATTATCTAAAAATCCAACTATATATTCTTTTTCTGCTTTTAAAAAAGCCAATTTAACATCCATATCCCTTAAAGTTTTTTGGTATCTCGCCAATTTTAAATTATCATTTTCTATTTCTTGTAATATTTTTTTCAATTTTTCATAAATATTCAAATAACATTCTATTTCTTTTTCTGCAATTTTTATTCTTGCTTCTGCTGCTCTTTGCATAGCGTCTACATAAAATTCCACTTTTTCATTTTTACCATTTTTCATTAAAATCTGATATACTTCATATTCTATTGTTTCTTTTTCTGTATTTAAGAATGTTCTTGCATTTTGTATATCTTCTTGATTTAGTTCTTGGAACATTTTAGTAACTTTTTGGATAAATGTTACATGATTTGTTTCAGCAATCCTTTTTTCTTTTGCACACTTATTCCTTTGTATTTGTTGTTTAGTAAAAATCTCTAATGATTCTATAAATTCTATCCTTAAATTTTTTAGTTCTTCATTATTTTTATCTAATGTATTTTCTATTTTCTCCAATTTGTTTTCTAATGTAGAAGGGTTTTCGTCCAATAGATTAAATAATCTATTTCTCTCTTCTTCTAATTTTTCATTTGCCGCACATAATTTTTCTTGTTTCTTTTGTATGATTTGTATTTTTTGAGCAATTTCATCAAATTCTTGAATTATATTTTCTTCTTCTGAAATTGCTATTTGATATTTTTCTAGCTCTTCTAATAAATCACTAAAATTTATATAATTAGTTTTTAGATTATTGGGTTTATCAAATCCAAATTTTTTTTCAAAATATCTTTCTAGTACAATTGCATTTCTCTCATACATAATATCCCTCCACATTTTTTGTTTATTATATAAAATATATTAAAAAAAGTCCAGTTCTTCTTGAATATTATTGAATATCTTGAAATAAAAAAATTTTATTTGTTTGTTTTTATTTCAAATGGGATTTGATAATATATATGTACTCTTTTTGAAACCACAAAATATGTACTCCAAATTACCATATATGCAAGATTTGCTAAAATAGATATAGATTCTTGAAGATAGTATTGTGTCATATAAAAAGTTTGAGAATCATTTAAAGAAATAATTATTCTTATAATACTACTCAAAATATTTATTATTCCCATTATAATCAATATTTTCTCTATTCTTTTTGGTGTTTTTATTTCTTTCTTTTTTAATAGTAAAAACATTATTCCTATTATTAATAATAAGGTAGCTATGTTTTCTATATAAAAGATAATTTTAAATGTAATCTGTTCTAATTCATTGAAAGAACTAAAACTATTTAGAGAATTAAGTACTGTTAATCCTAATGTCACAATAAATATTAATAAAAACCCACCCATTTTTTGATATTCTTTTTTCTCTTTTTCTTCTATTTTTATAGCTTTTTTTGGATAAGTTTTTCTTTCTATAATCCCTAAGATAATAATAGCAAGCCCTATAACTCCATAAGCTACAAATGTCCTTACTAGAGCTGTTTGTTCATCTTTTTCTATTTTTTCGATATCAAATGTTATTGATTCTATCGTTTGATTAATTTCTGTATCATCTAATTCTTTATTCAAATATCTGAATGTGATAGCTACTAGTCTTTTGGCTACAACAGTATAATAAGTTGCTATATTCATAGTTCCTTTATCTATTTCTTGGTGTGATATTGCTACCATATATACATTTTTATTTTGACTTTTTATTATTTTAGTTTCATCAAAAGTTACTTCTTCTGTTGTTTCTTCTAATTCTTGAAAAAAGTCTGTACTAACTTTATTTAACTCTTCTTCTGATATAGATGATAAATTACCTATTTTTTCTGTTCCTGCACTTCTAGATACCATAACAACAAATTCTTTGCTAAAGCTATTTTCATCTATTGAATCTACAGCATCAAATACAATTCCTAATTGTGCAAAATTTGCTTTAGCAGATGTTAAATCTTTTACTTTTTCATCTCCAGTTTCTAATCCATGTACAACATCATACATATCTTTATTGACTTTAAATTTCATTCCAATGGAATCAATAGAAACTTCCTTTACATTATTTTCCGCTTCTCCTAATAAATTTATTGTTTTATTTTCATCTGAAATTTGGGCTGTAGCCCAACTATTGGTAGTTATAGTTATTAATATCATTATTATAATAATTAAAATACTCTTTTTCAATATTCTTGCACCTCTTACTTTCTAATTTTAACTTTTCCAAATCTTCTTTTTTATAAAACATAATTTTTTATGTGCTTAGTCAATACCATAATAAACACATTTCTTATAAAAACAATTCTTGAAACTTGTTTTTTGTCCCCACTAATATTTTTATTTGTTTTCTATCTCCTTTATATATCTATATATTTCTCCCCAATTGTATAATACTTTAATGTATTTATTTTCTTCTAAATCATATGATGGTGCATCTTTCAAATATATCGTTTTTATTTTTGAGTTTGCAATACTCTCACAATTTTTACAAAAATCATCAATCATAATCTCTATATTTTCTTTTTTGCATACTTCTGCTTTATTTTCGGTTGCCCAATAATATTTATCAAATATGTCCATTCCACTTTCTTTTAATCTTTCCTCTGTTATTTTTATCATATCTTTGTTTATTCCGCCTCTAGCAGTGATAAGTATTAAACTATTTCCTTCTTCTTTTAACAACTTTAATATTCTTTTTACTCCTGGCATAAAATTTGATTCTTCTATAATTTGTTTATGATATTTTTTCAAGAAATCTTCTGTTTCCTTTTGTGTCCATTGAAATCTATCTTGAAATTTTAATTTTCTATTATCTGTTTTGCTATTTTGCTTCAAATCTATCATATCAAATATCTCTGAATATACTCTAAATTCTTTTTCTGAATCAAATACTACTCCATCTAAATCTATACCTATTCTCATACTCTTACACCTCTTACTTTCTTTTTACACTATATTCTTTTTCTGCTTCTTTTATTAAATCTTGCCTATATTGACTATGCAATTGTTCAAAATCAACTTTTCCTAAAAATTCTACTAGGAACCCTGAAAATCTTCCTATTGCAATAACTTCATCCATATCAATCATAATAGATTTTTTACTCAATTTTTTATCCCCCTTTATTTATTTTTATATATTTCTACTTGTTGAACCATATGACCTATATTACCTTCGCCTGCAAATTTATCTATATCAAAGAAATTTTCTTTTTTGTCCATCCAATAAAGTTTATTTATTTCTTCTATTAATTTTACATCTTTATTTAGTTTCCCTGCATATACTTCTAATTCCATATCTGAGACTTTATATTGAAAATTCATTATATTTGTCAAAACAATATCTTTATTTGTTATTCCTGTCTCTTCTTGTAATTCTCTATATGCTGCATGCACTTCATCTTCGTTTTGCTCTACTTTGCCACCAACTAAATTAAATTTTCCTTTATATGGTTCTTTTTCTCTTTTACACATAAGAATTTTATCTTCTTTTTGGTTATATACTAATATTACATTTAATTTTTTCATTATTTTACTCCTTAATTTTCACTATCTATTACAACTCTTTCTAAATCTATTCCTTTTTTATTCTTATAATTCTTTATGTTTATTTTATATCACAAATC
>CALXME010000007.1 GCA_944389395.1 uncultured Clostridia bacterium
CTCACCTGAATATTTACTCATACAAATAAACCCTCCTTATTAAACTTTTTTGTCTAATAATTTGGGTTCACTTCATATTTTTTACAATTCATCTTTTAAATATGTGAAAATTTTATAATTTACTAAATTGTTCGTAGGAGGAAACCTTTGCTATTACTACATTTTATTTTTTCGTCATAAGAGAACAAA
Source organism: uncultured Clostridia bacterium (assembly GCA_944389395.1). GTDB lineage: Bacteria > Bacillota > Clostridia > TANB77 > CAG-508 > CAG-269. Next base: position 190 of record CALXME010000007.1, read on the forward strand.
ATCGTGATTACTAAGGCTATTAATGTTATTCCCTTATTTTTGTCAAGACTTTTTGCTTTATTCTTCATTTTCTTTTTCCCCTCTTTCTTTTGTTTTCTTCTTTTTTAATTTTTTGTTTTTTTATATCTTTAGTTTTTCCACTTTTCACTATAGTATTCTTTTTTCTTTTTTTTGACTTTTCTAGATTATACTATTACGAAAATGTGTAATAACTATTCTACATAATAGTATCAAATCAATTTTATTTTTGCAATACTTTTTCTTGATTTTATCTTATTTTTAATTTTATTTTACATTTTTAATTAAATTGCCATTTATGTATCAATATTTTGTATAATTTTTTAAATATAGTAAACACTAATTTGGGTGATTAAATTGAAAAAAAATAAATGGATATTAACTATTGTTATTTTAGCTGTTATAGGTCGGATTTACTGTTTTCTTTTTTTGGAATAACAACAATTCTCAAAACGGTGAAGAATATGAAGCAACTAGAACTTCTCAATCTAATGAAATAGATAATGCTAATATTGAAAATCCTACTAACACAAGCACTCCTCAGGAAAATACAGATACATCTACAGAAGATGTAAATAATACTCCAAATGTGATAAAAAAAGGAGTAACTACACCTCAACCTGTGGAAGAACCTATTGCTAATTTTTCTACCAAAATTTATACCAAAGATAGTAGCAGGCAAAATAACATTAATATCACTTGTCAAGCTTTAAATGGTACAATTGTAGAAAATGGTGCTACCTTTTCATTTTGTAATACAGTAGGTCCAGCAACTACTGCTAAGGGATATCAAAAGGCTGATATTTTTGATAACAAAGGTCAAAAGAAAAAAGGACTTGGTGGTGGAAATTGTCAAATTAGTACTACTTTATATAACGCTCTTTTGGCTGTTCCAAGTTTAGTTGTAACAGAAAGACATGAACATAGTAATAAAGTACCTTATGTACAAGCTGGTAAAGATGCAGCAGTTGCTTATGGTAGTTATGATTTAAAATTTAGAAATGATTCTGGAACTCCTATTAAAATACTTGCAGAGTCTGATGGTGAAACCGTTTCTGTTTCCTTAATAGCTCTTAAATGATATCATATAATTAATGCCTTAATACATTTTTTATACTTAACCTTCAAGAAATATAAAAAATCCCCCCTTTTACATTTGGAAGGAGCTTTTTTGTTTTATGTTCTTAATAAATCAATCCATTTATATACAATTTCTTTTGTCATGGTAAATAAATTAATTTTTTCTACACTTTCTTTTGCCACCAAATTAACTGTTGTAAGAAGCTTTCCATCTAAAGAATAAGTTGCTTCTCCTACTTTTTGACCAGCTGTAATTGGTGCTTTTATGTTTTCATCTAATGTTATGGTTTGTTCCACTTGTTTATCTTTTCCTTTTTCTAACAAAACTCCTGCATCTTCTTCAAATACAATTTCGATGGCTCGTTTTACTCCTTTATCTACTGTTACAGTTTGAGCAATTTCTTGCTTTTTTGCAAATTGTTTAAAAGAGTATGTGTTAAATCCATAATCTAAAAGCTTTTGTGCTTCTGCAAATCTTATTTTTGTAGAAGGTGCTTTCATAATAACAGCAATTAAAGATAAATCATCACGTGTAGCACTTGCAGATAAATTATATAATGCTAATGATGTAGAGCCTGTTTTTAGTCCTGTTGCCCCTTTATAAGTTCTAATTAGTTTATTGGTATTTGCTAACTGTGATTTCCCATCACGCAAGGAATCTGTCCAAATAGTTGTATATTTGGTGATGTCTGGATGATTTTTTAATAATTCTCTAGACATTAAGCTGATATCATAACTAGAAGTCACATGACCATCTTCATCTAATCCATGGCAATTTTTAAATGTTGTGTCATTCATTCCTAGTTCTTTTGCTTTATCATTCATCATTTGTACAAATGCTTCTTCTGAACCAGCAATATATTCCGCCATAGCAACGACACAATCATTTGCAGATGCTACACAAATTGCTTTTAGCATTTCATCGACTGTTAAAGTTTCTCTTGGATCTAGCCAAATTTGAGAGCCTCCCATCGATGCTGCATTCTCTGAACATGGAATATTATCTGTTAAGGATATTTTTCCAGAATCTATTGCTTCCATTATTAGCAATATACTCATGACTTTTGTAACAGAAGCGGGTCTTAACTGTTCATGTATGTTGTGTTCATATAATATTTGGCCTGTGGATTGTTCTATTAAAATGGCACTTCCACATTCTAAATTAAGGTTATTACTTGGTGCATTATCATCATGTAAATTGTTATCAGAATTAACATTGATGATATTTTCATCTATTTCTTTAGAGTTAGTAGACCATACGTAAACACTATCTTCTGCAAAACTTGGTACTAGCAATGAAAAGCTAAGAATCATTACCAACAAGATACTAATACATAATTTTTGTTTTTGCATAAAATCTCCTCCATGTCTTTTAACTGTTATCAATATATGCCTGAAGGAAATTAAATATTCTTGTAAAATTGATTATGAAATTATTTATCAAATACTTTATAATAATAGGCTTGTATCTCTGGAAGCAAACTATCCAAATAAATAATATTGTTATTTTTATCTTCTATTTTCATATTTGGGAAAGTTCTTATCATCTTTTCATCTCCCCAGAATGTCATAATCCAATTAGATAATGTTGGATTTCCATATATTCTATCATAGCTTTCCAGCATTTCTTCTTGTTTTTCTACTGGTATATTATTTTCTTTTACCATTCTAATAATAAAAAGTTGTTGTGCAAAACAAGTAGCAATACAATCTAATGCTAAAAAAACAATGATACATAAAATAATTGTTTTCAAAATGTTGGCAGGTACTTTTTGTTTTATTTGTCTCATTATTTTATCTATGAATGGATTTACTTTTTTGACTAGGAAGATAGTTAGAATTCCCCAGAAGAAAGAATATAAAAGACATATTCTTCCATTGACATTTAAGATATAATTTTCATAACTCCACCATTGTGTATGAAGAATCGCTTCTATTAAAAAACTAAATAGATATTCTGTTACAGACCCTATTAAAAAACCTGCCATAAATAATTTAAAATTACTTTTCTTGAAGTAAGATGAAAATACTAAGATAAGTACTCCTCCTATTCCATAAATCCCGCAAGAATGGTCCATATAGAAAACTTTGTCTACATTCCCATACTCCTTTTGTGATGATTCCAAAAAGAGTTTCTACGATATATCCTAATATACTATATAGAATAAAATATGCCATCAGTTTCCAAATACTAATTCCGAATAATGTGATTTTTCCCCTTTTTTCTTCTTTTTGTTCTGCCATTTTACAAAATCACCTACCTTTTTCTTTCTTGCAGTTATTTTATCACATATTTTTTTCTTTTCCTAGATAATTCATAAATTCTTTTCTTTTTTAATATTTTTAAATGGTGATATTTTGAGAAGAAGAAAAGCATTTTTAATGAATGGAATTATATTAACAATAACTTCTTTTTTTATGAGAAGTATTGGAATGATATTTAATTTATATGTTTCTAATCAAATTGGTTCAGAAACTGCTGGTATTTTTAGTTTGATTATGTCTGTTTACCTTTTTTGTGTTACGATTGCGACTTCTGGTTTAGGTCTTGCTTGTACCAATCTTGTTTCTGAACAGTTTGCTAAAAATAATTTTCAGCAAGGTTTTAAAGCTGTTAAAACTTGCTCTATACTTTCTGTTGTTTTAGGGCTAGGAAGCGGGCTTCTTGTTTGTACTTTTTCTGATGTAATTGCTAGTAATTGGCTACATAATAGTATTTCTAGTATGCCTCTTTATCTCATTGCAATTGGTTTGCCTTTTATTGCCATATCTTCTGTGATAAATGGTTATTTTTCAGCAGTTCGAAAAGGATACCGAAATGCTATATCTCAAGTTTTTGAACTTATAATTAAAATAATTGTTACTGTTGTTTTATTGAAATTTTATGTTTCTGATGGAGTAGAATCAGTTTGTATTTGTCTTATTTTGGCAGATGTTATTTCAGAAATCTGTTCTTGTACTCTTTCTTTTTTGTTATATCAATTAGATAAAAGAAAATATCATATTTCTAAGATAAGTAACATCACTTTTAAAAAAAGAATTTTTCAAATTGCTTTTCCCGTTTCTATTACTTCTTATATCCGCTCTGGTCTTAATACATTAAAGCAATTTATCATTCCAGCTCAATTAACTCTCTTTGGATATTCTTATTCTATGTCACTATCAGAATATGGTAAAATATCTGGAATGACAATGCCTTTAATTATGTTTCCTAACCTTTTTATTACTTCTTTTAGCGGATTATTAATACCTGAATTTTGTAGTTTTTCTGCTAAAAATAATCAAAAAAGATTACTAGAAATTTGTGATATTGTATTTCAAATAACAGGCACATTTTCTATTTATATTTCTAGCATCTTTATCTGTTTTTCTAATGAATTTAGTTTTTTGGCTTTTCAAAATCTAGAATGTGCTACTTATATTTATACCCTATCTTTTTTGATTTTATTGATGTATTTAGATAATATTATTGATAGTATGTTAAAAGGATTAAATAAACAATTTGGTGTCATGCTTTGTAATATCTTAGACTTGATACTTACAATAGGCACTTTATATTTTTTACTACCGGTTTGGGGAATGAGTGGATATCTTTTTGCTACTTTTATTAGTGAATTCTTTAATTTTTTGGTAAGCTATATACAATTACATAAAGCAATTGGGTTTCATCTTTCTTTTTTAAAAGTAATTTTTATTCCTAGTATTTGTGCTTTTTTTAGTTACTTATTTTTGCAGTTTATTTGCTTTTATTTTACAAACATCTCTTTTCCGCTAAAGCTTTTACTTTTTACTGCTTGTTTTGTTTTTTTGCTTTTTAGTTCGGCTTTGTATACAAAAAAAATCGAATAGAGAGTTTATAAGCTCTCTATTCTAAATATTAAACACCTAATAGTATAGGATTTATTTGTTCTCTTTCTAAGGCATATTCTATGGTTTTTATGATGTATTCTGAATCAAATACAATGGATCTTGGTTTTGTAATAGGGTTATCTTGTTTAAATGGTACAAAATAATAATTTTTTCTATTTAGTAATTTCCCAATGTTTTCTGCATTTCCACTTAATCCATTATTTGTGGATGGAGCGAGCACAAGTGGTAATTCATTTCTTAAATGTGATTTTGCCGCCATAACAGCAGGGGTATCTATTATATCACATGCCAGTTTTGCCATGGTATTTCCAGAACATGGTGCAATTATCATTATATCTGTCATTTTTTTAGAACCGTATCGCTTCACTTTCTGTTATGGTATGAATAATTTCTTTACCCGTTATTTCTTCAATTCCTTTGATAAAGTCTTTTGCCTTTCCAAATTTCGTATCTAGTCCATAACTATTAAAAGACATTATTGGTATAATTTCAGCACCTTTTTCTTTTAATTCTTTTATTTTAGGAATGACTTTATGAAATGTACAAAAGGAACCTGTCAGTACAAATCCTATTTTCTTTCCTTTTACATCCAAAATTTACATATCCTCCTTTCTTTCTACACTGATATATAATATGTCTTTATGTAAATTTTGGATATTGTTATATTATTTTATACCATATTATATACATCTAATTTAAGATTATCTTCATAAGTCAACAAATCTCCAATTTCTCCTCCTATTATTTCACCTGTTGTAGCATCTACATAATAAGAATAATAATGCAATAAATTATCTTTATCTATTTTTTCATATTCCATTGTTACTCTCCATACTTTTCTAACTCTTCCATCTGTTTTATAAAAGACTGCGTCATTTTTCAATTTATAGCCATTTTCTCCTATTTTTTCTTTATTCCATTTGCCTGATTCATAATCTTTTCCATATTTTTCTCTTAAAAATACAGATTCATTCATTTGTTCTATTTTTATTTCTGCTTGTATGTTTTTTATATGTCCTTCTGGGTTTATTTGCTTTTCTTTATTCTTTGCGATTTCAGTTGCTTCCTCTTTAGAAATTATTTGTTCATTATTTTCATAAGCATAATTATTAATTTCTAAACAATAAAGACTATTAATTGTTGGTATCCAACCAATTAGAATTTTTTCTGCTGGATTTATTAAATTGTCATATTTTTTATAAAATTCAGCATACCAAATATAGGAATCTGCTTCACTACTATTTCCTCTTAAAGATAGCAGTTCATAAGTTCCTTGGCTATTTTCTGGTTTATATTTTTCTAATAGTTCATAAGCTACTTTTTTAGCCTCTTGCCTTGTAATTGCATATTTTTCTGGAATCTTATAGTTATTAGTTGGTATACTAACTGATTTTAAATTTCCTGTTTTTCCATCTATTTCTAATGATGCTTTTCCATAAGTCATAAACCAATTATTTTCTTTTTCACTCCAGTTTCTTTCTAAAGTAATATTTTGAATAGTTTCATCATTAGAAAGTCCAATTTTTTTAAAATATTCACTTCCGATTTTTTTTGCTTCTTCTTCTGAAATACATTCAGCTTTTTCTTCTTCTGTTATTTTTTGTGTTGCTTGGTAAGAAATAGGCTCTTTCCAAATTTTTTCATATACTACATTTCCTGCATATACTAGTCCTGCAGTTGTGCCTATTGTTAAAATAAATGTAGCAACTAGTTTTGATAAATTCCTTTTTGGTCTTTTTAATTCTTCTGTTTCTAAATTAGATATTGCTATTTTCATTTGTGATTTAGCTATAATATCATTTTTAATATTATCATTCATAATAATGATACCCCCTTTTTTCTAATACTTTTTTTAATTTTTTTCTAATTCTAAACAATCGTGATTTTACTTTTGATTCTGCTATTTTTAGTGTATTTGCAATTTCTTTGATAGATTTAGCATAATAATAATAGGACATGAAAATTTCTTTATCTTCTTGCTTCATATTGTTAATTTCCATCATTATGATATTATTTTTCTCTGTATTTTCTATTTGTGTTTCTAATCCTTCTATTTCATATAATGTATTTTCATGTTTTTCTATTTCTACTGTATTTTTTAAATTCCTTATTTTTTTATAATATAAGTTTTTTAACACTCCTACTAAATAAGATGACATATCTTTTTCTAATTCTAATTTCTTTTGATTTTTCCAAACTGCTAAGAATACATCTGAAATGATTTCTTCTATATCTTCATTCTCTATATTTGGTTTTTTATTTTTTAAAATAGTATATAAATAAGGTGTATAGTTCTCCATTATTTTTTCTATATTTAGTTGATTATTTTCCATATATTGTTTTATTAGTTCTTTTTCTTTCATCTTTGTTATAAACTCCTATTTGATATCTACATTTATATATTACCATTTTTTTAAAAAAAGTTACCATTTTGGACTTATTAAAAAGTTGATATATTAATATGAACAGACAAAGACCCAGATTGTTACGCCCTAGCTATATTTTTGTCAGGAATATTAATATATCAACTTTTTTAAAATAAAATATATCAAAAAAGTTGCCAAAAAGGAACATCCCCCTTGGCAAGTTAATCTATTCAAAATCTTTTAAATACGCAATGAATTCTTCTAAGCAAAAATTCTTTTCTTTCATAAATTTAGCATTTTCTACACCAACATATCGATAATGCCATGGCTCATAATTGATTTTGGTTATTTCCTTTTTATCTGTTGGATATCTTAAAATGAATCCATAATCTGTACAATGTTCTATTAACCATTTTTGTACTTGCGTTTCTTCTTGTCTTTCATCTAGTACTTGATAACTTCTAGATACGATATCTACTGCCATTCCTATTTCATGTTCACTTGTTCTAGGTAGTGTTACCCAATAAGATGCTTCTATTTTTGCATCTTCACTAGTATACCCTTGTCTTTTATATTGGTTTACTTTTCTATTATAAAGCGTTGTTTGTATGTTTATGGTTCTATAACTAGAGCAAATATAGGGTTTTAGTCCTTGTTTTCTGGCATCTTGAAGCATTTGACTAAGGCTATCTGCAATTCTACTATCTACCTTATGGCTATATTCTATATTTTTTAATTCTACTTGATAATTTTCAGGAATTGGATTTTCTTTATTTACCAAAATTAAATTCCAATCTGTTGTTTTGCTATTGATTTCAGGTTGTTTTTTTTCAATAACAATAACCTCTTCTTTGGTTTCGTTTTCATTGATAATACTTGCAGATGCTTCTACCGTATTTTCTTCTGCTCCTTTTATTATCTCTTTTTCTTTTATGTTGCTAACTATTGTTAATATGATTGCAATTACAATAACAAAACCACTAACCGAAAGAATTCTTATATTTAATTTTTTCTTTTTTCCTTTTTTATTTTTCATCCTTTTTTCCTTTATTTTTATAAAAGCTAGCAATTATATATTAAAATTTTTGATATTTAACATTTTATATTTATATATTATCATTTTTAACAAAAAAGTTACATTAAGTATTAAAAAAATACTATATAGCTTTATTTTTAACTATATAGTATCTTATCATTTAACTTTCATTTATCTAGGAACATCTTTTTTTACATGTTGCATTATTTGTCTTTTTCTTTCTTGAAAAGCTTCATATACCTTATTTATTATTTCAAATTCATCATCTTTTTTATCAGCATGTAATGCTCTTTGCCATTTAGTTGTTATCCATTTATCATAATATTCTAATTTATCTGTCTTTTCTAACTCCTCTAATTGGCATAATAATGTATAATCATCTTGGTGAAAAGCATTAGCTTTTTCTTCTATTTCTCTTGATATGTAGATACCTGCTGGATATATGTAGAGCCTTTTTGTTTTTACCATTTCTAACATTTTTTCTTCAATATACTCTTGCATTTCTTCTTGTGTCATTCCTATGTCATAACTAAAATAATGAGAAGGTTCATTTCTTTTTGGAGAGGGAATATCATTTAAATCTACAAAACGATAAAATTGCGTGTATAACTGTGTAGCTCTTTTAACATTTTCTTTCCAAAAAGGTTCTTTTGAAGTTATATATTCTTGTCTTAAAGAATAATTTTTATCTTTTGCCTTTTTTTGATGTAATTCATGGTTAGCAAAATATATCATGGCTTCTAATACTTCCTCTCTATTGTCATAGCCATAATAAAATTTTTCTTCTAATTTTTTTTCTAATTTCTTTTTATTAACCATTTTTTACATCCCTATTTCCTATTTTAACCATTCTGGATTAGCTAAATACCAATCAATGGTTTTTACAATTCCATCTTCAAATTTTGTTTTTGGTAACCATCCTAATTCTTTACTAATCTTAGTTGGGTCAATTGCATAACGATAGTCATGCCCTTTTCTATCTTCTACATATTCTATCAAATCTTCTGACTTTCCTAATCTTTGTAAAATTAATTTTACTATTTCAAGATTTCTTTTTTCGTTATGTCCACCGATATTATATCTTTCTCCTGCAACTCCTTTATGAAATACTAGGTCAATTGCTTCACAGTGATCTTCTACATATAACCAATCTCTAATGTTTTTTCCTGTTCCATAAACTGGTAATTTTTCATCTTTTAATGCTAATTTGATTATATGTGGAATTAATTTTTCATTGTGTTGATATGGTCCATAATTATTAGAGCAGTTTGTTACATTGACATTCATTTTATATGTTTCTTTATATGCTAAAGCAATTAAGTCTGAACTTGCTTTTGAAGAAGAATATGGACTACTTGGTTTGATTGGGGATTTTTCTGTAAAATATCCTTCTTCTCCTAAAGAACCATATACTTCATCTGTAGAAATATGCACAAATTTATTAGAACTGTCTTCTCCCCATTTTTGTTTAGCAGTTTCTAACAAAGTATGTGTTCCCATGACATTTGTTTGTGTGAAGACAAATGGATTTTTGATGCTATTATCTACATGTGATTCTGCTGCAAAGTGAATCACTCCATTAATATCATATTTTTCAAATATTTCTTTCATTTTTTCAAAGTCACATATATCTGCTTGTATAAATGTGATTTTATCTTGTACTTTTTTTAGATTATTTAAATTTCCTGCATAAGTTAATTTATCCACTACGATGATATTGTAATCTGGATGTTTATTTACAAAATATTCTGCAAAGTTTGCTCCTATAAAACCTGCTGCTCCTGTTACTAATACATTTTTACTCATTTTTTTCTTCCTTTCCAATGTTTATTTTTTATTTTAAATTTTGAAATAAATCTGTTTCTTTTAATTCTTTTAAAGATGGCCATTTTGCGTCTTTTTCAGAAGTTAATAAATCCTCTATTTTCATATCTCCCATTGGCCAATCTATTGCAACATCTGGGTCATTCCATGCAAGACCACCTTCTGCTTCATGGTTATAGATATCATCACATTTATAAGTAAATTCTGCTTCCTCTGATAATACTAAAAATCCATGAGCAAATCCTCTAGGTATCATAAACATTTTTTTATTTTCTTCAGAAAGAATGACACCTTCCCATTTACCGTAAGTTTTGCTTCCAGGTCTTAAATCTACTGCAACATCAAAGACTTCTCCTTTGATACATCTTACAAGTTTTGCTTGTGTATTTTCTTTTTGGAAGTGTAATCCTCTTAAAACACCTTTTCTAGATTTTGATTGATTGTCTTGTACAAAGTGATAATTTAATCCTATTTCTGCAAATTCTGCTTCACTATAAGTTTCCATAAAATATCCTCTGTTATCTCCAAAAACAGTAGGTTCAATAATATATACTCCTTCAATAGAAGTTTCTTGTTTTTTAAATTTACTCATTTTTTATCGCTCCTTTTTTGCTGTTGCTTCCAGGTTTGGGTTGGCATTGGTTCCAGGTATGGATGCCAAATTTTTGGCATTGGTTCCAGGTATGGATGCCAACTTTTATTCTTCTCCAAATTTGTTTTCTGCCAAATCTTTTAAATATTTTCCATATTCTGTTTTCATATATATATCAGCTAATTTTGATAGTTGCCCTGCTGTTATCCATTTATTTTTGTATGCAATTTCTTCTGGGCAACATACTTGTAAACCTTGTCTTTTCTCAATGGTTTGCACAAAACTTGCTGTTTCTAGTAAAGCATCATGTGTTCCTGTATCAAACCATGTCATTCCTCTACCAAGTTTTTCTACTTTCAATTTTCCCATTTTCATGTATGCATCATTAATGCTTGTAATTTCTAATTCTCCCCTTGCTGATGGTTTTACATTTTTTGCGATTTCTACTACATCATTGGTGTAAAAATATAATCCAGGTACTGCATAGTTTGATTTTGGATGTTCTGGTTTTTCATCAATAGATATAGCATTTCCTTTTTCGTCTATTTCCACTACTCCATAGGCTCTTGGGTCTTTTACATAATATCCAAATATGGTAGCTTCTTCTTCTCTACTATTTGCTGCTATTAATTTTTCTTTTAGGTGTTCACCATAAAACATGTTATCCCCTAAAATCATAGCAACATTGTCTTCTCCTATAAAGTCTTCACCAATTATGAAAGCTTCTGCTAGTCCATTTGGTTTTTCTTGCACTTTATATTCAAAATGCATTCCCCATTGAGAACCATCTCCTAATAATGATTGAAATACGACAATATCTCTTGGTGTAGAGATAATTAGTATTTCTTTTATCCCTGCTTGCATTAAAACAGATAATGGATAATATATCATTGGTTTGTCATATACTGGCATGATTTGTTTTGAAATTGCAATAGTTAATGGATATAGCCTAGTTCCACTTCCTCCTGCCAAAATAATTCCTTTTCTGTTTTTCATTTCTTTAACTCCGCCCTATATAATATATTTAGGTTTTTATAGAAGGTTTTACCTATAAACCTTTTTACATTTTTCCTTCTGCTTGTAAATATCTTTTTAATCCATTTTCCCACTCTGGTATTTGAATTCCTTGTGCTAATAATTTTTCTTTACTCATTTGTGAATTTTTTGGTCTTTTTGCTTGTGTGATTTTCATCATTTCAATATATTTTTCTGTGGTTACTGGATTTACTTGGCAGATAATTCCTGCATATTCAAAAATTGCTTTTGTGAAATCATACCATGTTGTAAATCCTTCATTTGTTGCATGATAGATACCATAAGGTATTTTCTTTTCAATTGCTTCTCCTATGATGTTTGCTAAATCTTCTGCATAAGTTGGACTTCCATGTTGGTCTGCTACTACATTGATTTCATCTTTTATTTCTCCTAATTTTAGCATAGTTCTAACAAAATTATTTCCATCTCCATATAGCCAAGCTGTTCTGAAAATATAGTATTTGTCTGTATTTTCTTTGATTTTTTCTTCTCCTTCTAATTTTGTGATTCCATAAGCTGTAACAGGATGTTTTTCGTCCTCTTCTTTATATTCTTTTTCAATATCTAAATCCCCACCAAATACATAGTCTGTACTAATATGTACTAATGGTGCATCTACTGTTTTTGCAGCAATTGCTAAGTTTTTTGGTCCATCTGCATTAATTTTTCTTACAATTTCTTCTGCTTCTTCTGCTTTATCTACTGCCGTATAGGCTGCACAGTTAATGATATAGTCTGGTTTTGCATTAGTTACGAATTCCATTACTGCTTTTTCATCTGTAATATCTAAATCTGCTACATCTGTGCAGATTAATTCATTTCCTTTTTCTAGTCTTTTTCTAACAGATTTGGCTAACATTCCATTAGCTCCTGTTATTAATATTTTCATATGTACACTTCCTTTCTATTTTTTACGCCCTTATCATATCATTTATTACAAAAAAGTACAAGGTTTTCCTTGTACTTTTTTGGCTAGCCTTAAAAATTTATTTTTTTATTAATAATAAATTGTGGTCTTTGTTTTGTTTCATCATAAATTCTACCAATATATTCTGACATGAGCCAAATCGAAAGTAATTGTACTCCAGCAAAAAAAGTAATTGCCACCATTAAAGATGTCCATCCAGCAGATAATTGGTTTAATTTTAAGAAATAGGAAAGTAGTGCATATATTAAAATTAGAATAGAGATAATAATAGATATAAATCCTAATAGCCCTACTAATTTTAAAGGTTTTGTAGAAAAACTAATAATACCATCAGAAGCTAATTTTAGCATTTTTCTAAGTGGATATTTGGTTTTTCCTGCAAATCTTTCTTCTCTTTCATATTCAAATGGAATTTGTTTATATCCTACCCAACTAAATAGTCCTCTTAAAAATTTATTATGTTCTGGCATATTGTTTATTGTATCTACTACTTTTCTATCTACTAATCTAAAATCTCCTGTATCTTTTGGTATTTCTGTATCGGAAAGTGCATTTAAAATTTGATAAAATAATTTTGCAGATAATAGTTTAAATGGTGATTCTCCTTTTCTTTTCTTCCTTTTAGCATAAATAATTTCATTTCCTTGCTCCCATAATTGTATCATTTGTGGGATTAGTTCTGGTGGGTCTTGTAAGTCGGCATCGATAATAATAATGGCATCTCCACTTACATGTTTTAGTCCTGCTGTTACTGCTGCTTGGTGTCCAAAATTTCGTGAAAAGGAAATAACCTTTACTTTATCATCTTTGCTTGCAATGTTTTCTAGTATTTCTAATGTCTTATCTTTGCTTCCATCATCTATTATAATTATTTCATAAGTATAGTCTGTTAATTTTTGCAGACATGCTGTTAGTCTTTTATAACATTCTTCTGCAACTTTTTCTTCATAATACATTGGTACTATTACTGAAATCTTTTTCATGAATATAGCTCCCTTTCTCCTTTTTTAGTTTTCCTCATTCTACCACAAAATTTCAAAAAAAGAAAGTATATAACATTTGTTTTGTCACATACTTCTTATTTTTTATGAAAGTATACCATCTTATACATATGAGTGTTCTACTTTTGGTACTGCATAATATTTTTCATTGGATTGATGTATTTTTTGTTGTACTTCTGCTTTTAGTTTATCACTATCGATTTTTTCTTCTCTTGGTATCACTAAATCAAATATCAAATTAATTCTTCCTCCACCATTTGTCATTCTAAAATCATGGATAGAGTAATCTTTATTGATATCTTTTACTATATTTTCTGTTATTTCTCTCATTTTATTAATTTCTTCGTCATCTACTTCTATTGGATCCATATGTATGGTTGTGATACAATTAAATTTATCATAAATATCTTGTTCCATCTTATCTATGATGTCATGTGCCATACATATATCACTATTGGCTGGTACTTCTGCATGGAAGGATACTATTTTTCTTCCTGGTCCATAATCATGTATCATCATGTCATGGATTCCTACTATCATGTCATATTTTTTGCTGAATTCCTCAATTTCTTTTACTAATTCAGGGGCTGGCTTTGTGCCTAATAATATGTCTACTGTTTCTTTTAGGGCTTTAAATCCTGTAAATAGAATAAATATAGATACTAATATACTTACATATCCATCTATTGAAATATTGGCAAATTTAGCAATCATGGCAGATAATAAAACTACTGATGTAGATATGACATCTGATATACTATCAACTGCATTTCCTTTTATTGCTTCTGAATTTATGATTTTGGCTATTTTTTTGTAAAATACATATAGCCATAGTTTTGTGATTATTGCAATAACTAATATGATAATAGTTATATTACTAATATCTGGCATAATTGGATTTATTATTTTGTCTACTGATGATTTGAATAATTCTATCCCAACTAGTATGATTAACATATCTACAATAAAAGCTGCTATATATTCCATTCGTCCATGTCCCCAAGGATGGTCATTGTCTACCTTTTTTTGTGACATTTTAAACCCTATCATGGTAATAACAGATGAACCTGCATCTGTTATATTATTTAAACCATCTGAAATAATAGACATGGAATTGGAAATGAATCCAATTATTACTTTTATCACAGATAATATAAAATTTACTATAATTCCTGTGATACTGGATAATGTTCCATATTTTGCTCTTACATTTGTGTCTTTTACATTTTTGTCTTTTATGAAGAGATTTATTAAAATATTTGTCATTTTCTTACTTCCTTATCTTTTTTTGTTCTTATAGTATAAATTCATATCTACATTTCCTTCTATTCCAGCTACTGTTCCTGAAGAAGTATATTGCCACATAACATAAGTTCCACCATATTCGCATACATCATTCCATTGTGCTACCCATTTATTGTATTTACTAAGTAGTGGATTATTTAGTGGTCCTGTTAGCCAATCTAAATTAGCATAAATTCCTGTATAATATCCTTTACTTTCCATGATTTTACAAAATTCATCACATACTTCGACACCTGCTGAATATGGTATATTATTTCTTTGTTTATATCCGTCAGCATCTTCCATATCTATCCATATTCCACATACAGGTTTTCTGTTACCAATTAATCTTAAAACATGTTCTGCTTCTGATTTGGCTCCTTCTCTATCTCCTGCATAAGAATATAAATATACACCATAAGGTATTCCTAATCTTTCACATTCTGTAATATTTCTTTGGAACATTAAATCATCTTGTGAAGAATCATTTTTTCCATATCCGCACCTTATTATTGCAAAATCTATTCCTGAATTTTTAACATCTTCCCAATTTATAGTCCCATTATGCTCAGAGACATCTATTCCATGCCATGCATTGGTGTATAAATAAATTTTTCTAGTTTGTTCTGCTATAATATCACCTAAATCTGAAATAGTTTGAATTTTTATTTGATGTGTTCCTGGTTTTAATTTTTTAGAAGGTATTGTTGCGGTAAAACCTGGTGTAGGATTTACATCTTTTCCACCATAATTTTTAATAGCATCTAATACATCTTGTCTTTCAATCCTCTTTACTAAATTACTGAAGTCACTTCCGTCTACATATAGTTTGACAGTTGCTATTGTTTCTGACATTTCCCAACCTGTAATATCAAAATCATCTTTTAAACTTGCATTTTGCATTGGTGTTTCTATATTTATAGTACCATTATATTTTTTTATATTTATATTAATTGTTTGTGATACTAAAACTTCTTTTGTTTTTCCTGATAATAAATTAACTGTTACTTTTCTCGTACCATCTTTAATTTTACTAAGGTCAATATCTATATTATACCCTGGCAATGGATTAGATTCTTTCCCACCATATCCTGCTATTACTGAAAACACATCATTCCTTTGATATCTAGTTGCTGTTCCAATTATAGTATTATCAATTTTAACTTGAATAATGTCATCTCTATCTTCAGATAAAGCCCATCCATTTACTTTTAGTGTTGTTTTTACTTGTTGATTTACAGTTGGTTGTTCAATTACAAGTCTAGCATCATATTTATGTATATTAATTTTCTTATTTTGTTGCACAAGAACTTTATTAAATCTAGATACTAATTTTAATGTTACTGTATGTTGCCCATCTTTAAGAGAAGTAGTATCTATTATTGCATTAAACCCTGGTGTTGGATTTGTTTCTTTTCCTCCATATCCTGAAACTACTCTTAGAACATCATCTCTTTCATATCTTCTAATATTTGTTTCGATTAATTTATTATCTATATAAAGTTGAAGTGTAGCTTTTTCATCTTCTGAAAGTATCCAACCATCTATTATAAATTCTGTTTTTACTTGCTGATTGTCTTTTGGTAGTTCAAAATTCATTCTTGCATCAAATTTTCTAGAAACTACAATCGGAATAGTCTGTTGCTGTATTATTTCTTCTAAATCAGATACTAATTGTACTGTTAAATTATGTGTTCCTTCAGTTAATGTTGTAACATCTATATCATAGTCAAATCCAGGTGTGGGATTTATATTTTTTCCGCCATATTGTGAAAATGCTTTAATAACATCATCTCTTTCATACCTTGTAGCTGTTCCTATTTGTTTATTATCTACTAATATTTTTATTTTATCTTCCTTGTTTTCAGATAAAGCCCATCCGTTTACTTTTAGTTTACTTTTTTCTACCTGATTTGCACTAGGAATATCTATGTTTAATTTTCCTTCATATTTTTTTATATTTATTGTTTTTTCTTGTGTAGCTAATATTTCTCCATCTCTTGATATTATATTTAGTTTTATTTTGTGTATTCCATCTTTTATTTTGCTAGTATTTATGTCTAAATCAAATCCTGGGGTTGGATTATTGATATATCCACCATATCCTTTAATTGCTGTTATAACATCCATTCTTTTATATCTTAAAAATTTTTCTTCTATTTTCTGTCCATCTAAGTAAGCTTCTATTGTTGCATCTTTATCTTCAGACATAACCCAACCATTTAATTTTAATGTAGTTTTATATGTTTGATTCACTACGGGTAATTCAAAATTTAATAATGTTTCATATTTCTTAGAAATTTTTATATTTCTTGTTTCTGAAGCCATTATTTGCCCATTACTATTTATAATACATACTTTTATATTATGATTTCCTGTTGCTAATTTTGATGTATCAATATCAAAATCAAAACCCGGATTTGGATTACATACTTTTCCTCCATATCCTGGAATGGCTTTTAATACATCTTCTCTGCTATATCTAGTAGCTTTTCCTTTAACTACACCATCTAAAAAAATTTGTATATAAGCATTTTTATCGTCTGCTAAAGCCCATCCATTTATTTTTAAAGTATCTCTTATTGTTTCATTTGGTGATGGTATTTCCAAATTTAATCTAGCATTATATCTTTTTACATTTATTTCAATATCTTGTATTGTTAATATAGTATTATAACTTGAAACTATTCTCGCAGATAATATATGTTTTCCTTCTGTTAGATTTGATATATCATAACTGAAATCAAAACCTGGATTTGGATTGCTTGCTCTTCCACCATATCCTGGAATAGCTTTTAATACATCCTCTCTACTATATCTGTTTGCACTTCCAATAATAGTTCCATCCAATAGTATTTGTACATAAGAATTTTTATCATCTGATAATGCCCACCCATTTACAGATACAGTTCCTTTTTTAGTTTCTCCTTGCTTAGGAATTTCTATATTTATCTTTCCTGAACTAGCCATTACTTCATTTGAAAAAATTCCTATTACCTGTATTCCGATTAATAATCCAATGATAAGAATAAGTTTTTTTAATATCTTCATTTTTCTTTTATACCTTTCTAAATTTCTTTATTTTATTAGCCTTTTACTGGTAATTTTATATTCATTATTAATATTCCTATTATTACAATACTAGCACCTATAATTCCTTGTGTGCTGAAATTTTCTTTAAAAATAACTTTAGATGCCACTAGTGTTAATACTTGTACAATTCCAGTTGTTAATGGCATAATATAGCTTAAATCAAAAAGTACCACAATCCTTGTAAATAATAAAAAACTACAAATATAGCATATAAATCCTATTAAACTAATAGGACTTATTCCAAAATTGATATTCCCATCTGCCATGGAAAAACTACCAGGATTACCTCCGAATTTCATTAGAATTAATCCTGATAAAGTAAGTACCAAATATATCAAAACTAAAATAATTTGCATTTTTAAATTTCTCCTTTTTTTAGTTGTTTCCATCATTTTTCTCCTTTTGGTTACCATTTGATATCTATTTTTAATTTATTAATCATAAAGTTATATACACTAATAAATAATCTAAATAATCCACATTTATATATTTTTCTCATAATAGCTACTTTTGTATTAGATTTATGACTTATACAATATGATATTTTTAAATATTTTGAGTTTCTCCAAGTAGCAAAATTTTTGTTTAAATATTCTTTATTTTTTCTTAATTCTTCTTTAAAATTGCTTGTTTTATCTGCTGAAATTCTAAACATTAATGAAATTCCAAAATGCAAAAAAGCCATACAATCTATTACTGGTAATAATTTTTTCCCATTTTCATCATGTTCATAGATTTCTTTTATTTTTAACATAGCATTTTGTGTTGCCTCTACTTGCTCTTTTTTAATAGTAGACATAATAGAATCTTGTCTTACCATATAATAATATAAGCTGTCTTTTATAAAAGTCATTTTTTTAGTATTTAAATATGCTAAAAGCAAAAACATCATATCATCAAATACTCTTGGTGGGTTTTCTAAATTTTTCATATTTTTTAATACTTCTGCCTTGTATAATTTGTTCCATAATGCTGTATTAATAGACAAAATATCTTCTGGGTTCTTATCCATATCAATTTCTTTTCCTTCAAACTGTGTCATTTCTGTTGAATAAACATGTCCTGTGTCTACATCCATTCTATCAAATCCGCAAATTGATATATCTGCATTTGTTTTTTTGGCTGCATTATATAGTTTTTCTGCATAATCTAAAGCTATATAATCGTCTGAATCTGTAAAACCGATATATTCTCCTCTTGCTTTTGCAATTCCATCAAAACGTCCTTTCCAAACCCCCTCATTTTGTTTGTCAATTATAATTATATTTTTATCAGGGTATTTTTCTTGATATTCTTTCAATATAGATAAACAATTATCTGGTGATCCATCATTAATACATATAATTTCTACACTATCTAATGTTTGATTAACTAAAGAATCCATACTTCTATGAAGATATTTTTCTACTTTGTATACTGGTACAATAATACTTACTTTTATTTTATTTTCCATTTTTATTCCCTACCTTTTTATATTTTTTCACTCATTTCTAATGCCTTTTCTATGACAGCATCCATATTGTAATATTTATATTCTGCTAATCTTCCTACTAAATGGATATTATGAAATTTATTAATTTCTTCTTTATAATTGTTATACATTTTTATATTTTCTTCATTAATTATTGGATAATATGGATCTAAACATTTTTTATTATTAGCATCATATTTCAAAGGATATTCTTTTAAAATAGTCGTTTCACCTTCTATTTCTTGATTTGTTAGATATTTAAATTCTGTAATTCTTGTAAATTTTTCTTCATTTGGATAATTCACAACAGAATTTGGTTGAAAATATGTTTTATGATAATTTTCAAATACTAAATCTAGAGATCTATATGGTAATCTTCCATATTTGTAATTTAGTAACTCGTCTACCGCTCCTGTAAAAATAATTGGTTTTTCAAATATTTCTCCTTCTATTTTTACTTTTTTATTTTCAAAATCTAATTCTATAATTTCTGTTATATTTTTATTTAAAACAATATCTATATTTTCATGGTTTAACATATTTTCAAAAAGTTTTGTAAAGCCTTCTTTTGGCATATATTGAATAGAATCTTTGAAGTATCTATCATCATACCCTAATACTACTGGAACTCTATTAATTACAGATTTATCTACTTCTTCTACTGGAATTCCCCATTGCTTTGCAGTATAATGTACAAATACTTTTTCAAACACATATTCTCCAAATTCTTTTATTAACGGATTTTCATGTTTAATTAAATCTAATATAGATATTTTTTCAAGCTCTGGATAATGCTCTTTTAATATAGTTTTGATTTTATCAGCTTTTTCTTTTTCAAATAACATCTCTAATGATGTAAAGTTAAATGGTATTGGGACTAGTTTTCCATCTATTTTTCCTATTACTTTGTGTTCATATGGATAAAATTCTGAAAATTGCTTTAAAAATTCAAATACTTTTTCATTATTGGTATGAAAAATATGTGGTCCATATAGATGTATTCTTACGCCATTTTCCTCAAATTTTTCATACATATTCCCACCTATTTGTTGTCTTTTTTCTACAATTAAAACTTTTTTCCCTTTTTCTGCTACTTTTCTAGCAACAACAGCACCTGCAAATCCTGCTCCTACAATTAATAAATCGTATTGGTTCATTTTCATCACTTTCCTTTCTTTTCTTCATTTTTTTCTTCGCGATATTCTTTTAAAGCTATATAATGATTTAAATTTTTTACTTTTTCGTCTAATATAGATATCTTCATATTACTAATAAAACCTTCTATTAACAAAAAGCTTATCATTACTAAAAATACAAAATTAACTGGTGCCATAAATCCTAATTTCTCGGAAATCCATTCTACTGCTACTGAAAATATACTCATTAATATTAATAATACTGTTCCAATTACCCATATAATAGAATCTGCTGTTTTTAGTTTTGCTTGTTTTACTTTTTTAATGCATAATACAAATGATAAGATTGAACATATCACTAGTATTATTCTTAATGTTATTGTCATATTATTTTCCTCCTTTTTTTGTAAAAGCTCTTATAAATAAAATTGAAAACATTACACTTAACATATATTCTATAGACTTAAATGCATTAAGATAGCTTTCGCCAAACTCTCTTTCACTCATTTCTACTTGTATTTCTTTCACTTTCATTTTTTTCTTCATCATATAAACTATTGTATCTGGTTCAGGTGTTAGGCTAGGATTTCCTACAAATTCTTGCATTGCTTTCTTATTAAATGCTCTCATTCCAGAAGTTGGGTCTGTTATTTTTTTACCAGTCACTAATTTCATAGCCAATTGTATCATATTACTACCCAACATTCTGATTGATTTTGGTTTTTTTTGTGTTACAAATCTTGAACCTATTGCTATATCATAATTATTTTCTTCTATCTCTTTTACCAATTGTTTTAAATATTTTGCTTGATGCTGTCCGTCACCATCAAATTGGATAGCAATATCATATCCGTTTTCCAGTGCATATTTCATTCCTATCTGGATTCCACTTGTCAATCCATAATTAATTGGCAAAGATATCATATTAAAACCATTTTTTTCGCAAACTTCTTTTGTATTGTCTTTTGAACAATCATTGATGATAACATAATCATATTCTTTTGCATTGTTATTTAAATCATTTATTGTTTTTTCTATATTTAAGGCTTCATTATATGCTGGTACAATTATTAATACTTTCATCATTTTCTCCTTCTTATTAATTAAAAAAATTGTATGATTGATTTTATCGCTATTATATTGATTAAAATCATACTACACATAAATATAGTTTTTATATGTCTTATTTTTAAATAATTATTTTTCAAACTTAAACATAATAGAATTAGTATTGCAGTTGGTATAAAGTATCTTCCTTGAACTCCAGAAATAATTTGTGAACCAACAATACTCCAAGAAATATACATAGCAGTAAATACTAATAAAATAATTCCAAAGCTTATTGCTAGTACCCATAAACGTTGTTTTCCATTCATTGCTATTTCATTTTTTTCAAACCATCCTGCTATTATTAAAATAAAAATTGTAATTATAATATATGTATCTGATACGCTTATACTTTGCCAACCTAATTTGTTACCTACTAGTCCTAATAGATAATCTTCTCCCATTACATTGAATGTATTTTTTAATGTTTTTGCATAATTGATAGGATTTGATAATATTCCTTTTATTTGTTCTGTAGCATTGATATTATTAGATTGAACATATTCTCTTTCATCAATATACTGCGATTGATATAAATACCAAGATGCTCCAACAATAAGTCCAATTAAAATACTTCCTATAATTATAATTAATTTTTTCTTTTTTTCTATTTTCTTGTTACAAATTAACAATAATAACAGTCCTACTAATGGTAAATATACAATCTTTACTAATGATAAAAATATAGTTATTCCAAATATCATCGCAATTTCTTTTTTGGATACTTGTTCTGCTTTAAATGTTAAGTATAAAATATATGCAATAAAGAAAATTGCAACTGCATTTATCATAGAATCTGGTGAAACTGAAGCAGCTTGATGTATAAGCATTGGCATAAACATATATAATGTTAATACCATTTTTCCAAAAGGTATTTTTTTAATCGCAAAATATCCTAATAGTACGAAAAATGTGAAATTTAACAATCTTGCTAAATATATTCCTACTAAAATATTGAGATTTAATATTTTTGCAATCCACAGTCCAAAACCACTGAAAATATAAGCTATTCCGCAATATCCCTGTGCTTCTGTATATACTTCTTGAGTTTCGTTATAATCTGTTTTTATTTGCCATTTTTCTTGTAAATCTTCATAATTTTTGATATTAGACAAATTGTACTCCGCTAATGCTTTTGGAATAATAGCTCTATGTTTACTATTTTCGTCCAATTTAGCAATAAATTGCCCATCATTATATACTTCATATGCTCTTATAATGTGAGCAGGTTCATCTGCAACCTGATATGGAACCATTGAAAACAAATATATTAATCCTATTGGTATAATAAATATTAAAAAGATATTTTCCCATTTTTCTGTTATTTTTTTATATATCTTTTTTATAAATTCTATTTTCATTATTTTTTTCCTCATTTTTCAATTTCATCTTTTTCCTTCTAATTAATAAATAGATATCAAATAATATTGCTATTAATGTTGTTGTAAATGGTGCTATTGCATACCTATCCATCAATGAACCTAATAATGTATACATTACCATTTGTGCAAAAGCATATGTATATAATATAATTACTAATTCATTGGTTTTTAGATAATTTTCTTGGTATTTATTTTTTATAATAAAATATTGAATTATTTTTATTAACCATATAAGAGGTAGCAATAACATTACAAACTTAAATACTGCTTTGGCTGGAATCATCATAGATACCATATAATCATTAACTGGTTCTATATATTTATTTACTCCTATATATTCTTGTGCATATTTTGCATAAAAATCCGGTAAATATAATGCATTTGAATTATTTCTGTATATACAATATCCTAAGAACGTTATTTCCGTATCTTGTTCTAATGAAAAATTTTTTTCAATATAGTAATAATTTCCAAATTCTGTTTTAGTTTGTACATCAAATATATCAATAATTGCTAAGTAGTTAGATATATAACTACTTAATAATGTTTTTGGTTCTTTTATTAAGATTTGTAGCACAAAATTAATTCCTTCTACTACTGATATATCTTTCTCTTTTGTATAAATTACTTTTCTTTGTCCTTCTGGATTCATATATGTACCTTTATCAAGTAATATAAATCCTTTATAGTTTTCATCTTTTCCATCTATAATATTTATTATTTTTATTCTATCTTCTTCGTTTAATCTTGTATCTTTTTCGATATTTTCTTTTTTATAATTTTCCTTGTTTGGATCTGTTCTATATTCTGTTACTCCTTCCATAATTGTTCTTCCAAGCAATCCTTCTGAACTTTTAGATTTGTCAATTTGTATATTTTTTATTTTTAATATATAATTCCATCCTATTATACTAATTATTAAACTGATAATACATACAAATAACACTACAAATCTTTGTATAATATTTTCTTTTTTGAATTTTTTTATTAATGATAAAATGATTGCCGTGCATAATGGAACCATAGATGTTAATATATATGTCTGTTTCAAATGCCATGAACAAACTGTTAAGAATGCAAATACTATAGTATATATTATATATTTTACTTTGTTTGTTTTAAAATCAAAATGTATCCAGTTCCATGCCAAATAACACATTAATATTGCTATTGTAATAGAAGCAAATTCTGTTAGTATAACATGATAAAATCCAAATATTATAGGATTAAAAGCAACTAATAAAAAGAATAATATTATTAAACTTACTTTTAGTATTTTGCTTTTTTCTTCTTTTTGAATTGTATTTTTATACATAAAATATACTGAAATTATCATAATCAAGTAAAAAATATAAGTACCTATTAATAATGCTAATTGATTTTTTCCAAATATTGTATTTAATATGTATATTCCTAGTGGAAATACAAAACTTCTTACTGGTTCCCAATTCATAAAATCTAGATTTGGTGTAAACATTTCAGCTAACCATATATATTGTGAAGAATCATAGCCTAGTGTAATATTATAACTACAATAAATAATTGTAACAATAATAGCTCCTATTGTTATTCCCCATGTTTTCCTATTCATTTAAAATTCTCCCTTACTATTTTCTTCTTATTGTTTTTTTTACTTTTTTAGCTATTTTCCATAACTTGCTTCTTCTTAAAGTTTCATATTTATGAATAACATGTCCATACATAGCTTGATAAGTTGCAAATTCAAATGCTTGGTTCTTTTCTTTATAAGCTAATAATGAATACATACTATTTCCTGTATTTTCTGTTTGACTAGTAATATCTTGATACATTTTTAAATAATAATTTTGCATCTCTTCTGTTGTTTTAAATGTATATTTTTCAAAATTTGATTTTATTATGCCATATTCTTCTTTATTATTACTTATTTCTTTAATTTTTTCAAGTATTTTATTTGTATTTTCTAAATCTATTACCCATCCTAATTGGTCTTTTTTTACTCTATCACCTACTGCTCCAATGTCAAAGGTAAGTACTGGAACTTTTGCCATGTAACTTTCTGTTAAAGTGTAAGAATAGGTTTCTGGCCAAGTTGCAAAAATACATACTAAATCAATTTGATTGTCTATTAATAATTGTGGTAGCTCTCCTCTTTTGTAAGCTCCATGGTATGTATAATTGCTTGTGTTTTTAGTCAAGAGCTCTTCTTCTGATTTTCCGAATAAATGAATTTTAATGTTTGGTTCATGACAATTTTTGATTAATTCTCTTAATACTCTACTTCCCTTATGAATTGCCATTGCTCCTACAAATGCAATATCAAATGTTGTTTTTTCTTGTTTTTCTTTTGCTGTTATTGGTATAACAGTTACTCCATGTTCTACTACTTCTATTTCTAAATCAGGATATACTTTGATAAATTGTTTTTTTGTATTTTCTGATGGCACAATGATTTTATCAAATTTTTTCAAAATTTTTTCAGCTGTTTTTCTCCAGTTTTCTAAAATATTGCTGTTTACGCCATATCTTATTTTCAAACATTTTGCACAATCTTTATTTGGGTCTTTTTCGCAGAATTTATCTTGATAAACCATGTTAATAGATGGACAACTCATATATAAATCATGTAGTGTTATGATGCTTTTTATATTTCTTTTTTTTGCAATCTCAATTGCATCAAATGTTTGAAATAGAAAATGGTGAACATGTAAAATATCAAATTGAAATGTATCAAATAACATTTCTAAGGCTTCACGATAACTATTATTTGTATAATGAATTTGTCCATATTGGAAAATATCTGTTTTAAAGTTTATGATTTCTTTTCCTATTTCATTGGTATATAAATATAATTTAAATCTAGACAAATCATATTTATCTGGTGCTAATACAAAACTTGCAATATTTTCTTCTTTGTTTTTTAATATTAAGTCTTTAATATGTAGAGAAGTTCCTCCTGTCATTTCCATGTTTTCTTCCCATTCATTTACTAAATATAAAATTCTCTTTTTCCCATATAAATAAATATTTAGTTGCACATTTTCTTGAATATCTCTTAAAGGATTATTAGAAATAAATTCATCTGTTTTTACTACATAAATAGGATGTTTTGTTCTTAATAATCTCATGTGTTCGTCTATGATAGCAGCTCTAGATTCTGTTAAATTTTCTTTTTTAAAACTTTGTGTTCCTTTATGATAGATAAAGGTATTATCACATAACACATTGATATATCCATGATCTAATGCACGATAGCAAAAATCATTTTCTTCTCCATAACCTTTTCCAAATGTTTCATCATCAAATATTCCTAATTCAGTAATCACATCTCTTTTGATAAACATACAAAATCCATTTCCTGTTGTCAATTCAGGATAACGATTTTTTGAAATTTTTTCAATCATTTGCGCATATTGCTCTAATGTCATATTTTTTGGTAATTCATTATCAATTCCAAAATTAGGAACAGAACATATTGTTCCGTTGTTTGTTAAAGGTGTTACTGTTGCAATATAGGGATTAGAATAAGCACAGGTTTGTATTTTTTCTATCCAGTTTTTCGTTACTTCTGTATCACTATTTAATAAAATAACATCATTTTCCGAATATTGCATTCCTTTATTAACTGTTTTTACAAATCCCATATTTTCTTCATTATCTAATACTACTATTTGCTTATCTGCGTTTTCTTCTTTATATTTTTGTAACATTGGTAATATTTTTTCATCTGGGCTTTTGTCATTTATTAGTACTAGTGTGTTTTTTTCTAAGTCTGTATTTTTTAAAATACTTTTTATACATTCTTCTGTATATGTGTATGCATTATATACTGGTACAATAATATCTATATTTTTCATGTTTTTCTCCTTTTCTATAGGGTATTAGTTGGCATTCAAACCTGGAACCAATGCCAAAAATTTGGCATCCAAACCTGGAACCAATGCCAATTAATCATCAAGTTTAATTGCTAATCCTGTATGTTTTTTACTTAAGTTTGGGCTGAAAAATCTATCGCCTCTCCTATAATATTTTTCCCATTTTTTCTTGAATGGTTCTATTTGTTCTTTTAATTGTACTGCATCTGATAATTTATCTACACAGAAAGTAACAATTGGATTAATGACAACTTGTTTTCCTAGTTCTTGCATTTTTAAAGAATAATCAATACTTGCAAGTTCTCCTATATATTCTGTTGCGAATCCTCCTACTTGTTCAAATAAATCTTTTTTTAGCATTGCATATTTTGTGTAAACACAAGTTAGATTATGGATAATTAGCAATCTTTGCATATAAGTTCCTGCATCTTTTGGTACTCCTCTATATAAAAAATCTCCTGCACCATTCATTCCTAAAATAATTCCACTATGTTCAATTCCATTGTTTTTATTATATAATTTTGTTCCTACTATTCCCACTGTTTCATCTTGTGCTATTCCTAATAATTGCTCGATGAAATCTGGCTTATCTATTTTTCTTAATCGTCTATCTATAATGAAAATATATTCACCAGTTGCTTTTTGAATAGCTTGATTGAAAGCTTTAAATTTATTTTCTTTTGCGACAATAGTTTCTTTCATGACATTTTCAAAACATACTAATTCTCCTGCATTTTTTTCGTCTTTAATGAAAATCATTTCTATGTTTTGGTATGTTATTTTTTGTAGTTCTTCTAATACATGTTCTATTTTTTCTTTATTTGCTTTTCGGGCATCTAAAATAATACTTACTTTTGGGGTTCCGATTACTTCATATTTTAATTCATAGCTTCCAGGTGTTAGCCCATCTTCTACTATTACTTCTTTTCCTAGGCTTCTTTTTACATGGTCTTTAATAACTTTTTTTCCTATTTCAAAAGCATAAGGTTTTGAGTCTGAGTTGCTAGCTGTAGAGTTTCGATGTGCTCTCCAATGATATAGTACTTTTGGAATATGAATAATATTTTTCGTTAATTCAGATGCTCTTGCAACAATGTCAAAGTCCTGACTTCCGTCATATTCAGAACGAAATCCACCTAGTTTTTCCATTAATTCTTTTTTAAAAATGCTAAAATGACATATATAGTTAGCACTATTTAAAGTATAAGGTGAAAAATCTGGTTTGAAAAACACACCATATCTTGGCTTATCTATTGCTTCTAATTTATCTTCATCAGAATACAAGAATTCTACTTCTGGATTTTCGTTAATGGCTTTTACAACTTCATATAAAGAAAAAGCTGGTAATAAATCATCATGGTCTAATAAGCCAATAAAGTCACCTGTTGCAAGTGTTAAAGCTTCATTTGTATTTCCCGAAATTCCTTTATTTTCTCCGATTACCTTATATTTAATTCTAGGATTTTTTTTAGGATATTCTTGCATATAGGTAATTGGCTCTGGGCTTCCATCTGCTAAGCAAAGTTCCCAATTTGAATAGGTTTGTTTTTCTAAACTTTGTACTAGTTCTTCAAAAAAGTTCTGTGGTGTATTATACACTGGTACCACAATACTAATTTTAGGTTTTATTTTGAAGTCTGCATTTTTTTGCTTTTCTAGTTCTATTGGGGTTGGCTCGTTTGCTTTAATCCATTTAAAATATCTTCTTTCTTCTTCTGAATATTTTGCAATATATGTTTCATAAAATTTTTTTAAAATTGCTCTTCTTTTAGAATTTGCTGGCAATAATCTTTCAAATCTCATAGTTTTCTCCTTTTTAAAAGAACTTTCTTTTCCCCTTTTTTTCTTGTACTTGTACTTCTAATTCTTCTATATATTTTTGCTTGTTTCGATTATTTTCTTCTAATTCTTCAATATATTTTTGTTTATTTTTGTTGTCAGTTTCTAAATCATTAATGTATTGATTTTGTTTTTTATCATTTTCTTCAAAGTCTTGAATTTGATTTAATAAGATACTTGTATAATTAATATCATGTAATTGTGCTAAAGATTGTTTGTTTAGCTCTATCATTTTACTATCTATAATATCTTTTTGGATATATTGTTCTATCCTTTGAAATAATTCTATGTATCTAGATAATTCAAATTTTTCTAACATTTCTTGTTTTGGATATTTGTTTTCTATTTCTAAATTATAAGCATACATATTTTGAATAGCACGATATAATAAAAATTCTATTGGGATACCATCAGCATACCATTCTTGGTCGAAAAATAAGAATTCTTCATTTTGATAAAAAGTATTTTCAAATACTAAATCTATATATCCATTTTTTAAAATGGTAAGTCCTTCTAATTCTTCTGGTGTAGCTTTAATGTTTTCATTAAGATTAGAATGTTTATTTTTTAATAATCTTTGTCTTAAATAATCATACCATTTTTCTATCCATTTATATGCCTCTTCTATATTACCATGTAATAGTAGAGTTACAATCTTTTTATCAAAAGTATCTCCTTCTATATATTGACTGAACACTTCATCATTTACTATTTCATCTATCATCTGGAAGCCTAATTTTTTTAAGTTTTTTGTGTTTAATTCAATAGCTCTCATGTGTTTTTGAGCTTTTGGACTAATCATCTGTTTTTTGATTTTATTTTCTTCTAAAATAGTAGCTAATTGATATTCTTCTTTTCTATTATTATTAAAACTAATAAAATGAATTGGATTTATTTGTTTGTTTTCAGGCATTTTTATTTCTACTAAATAAGAATTGGCAAAAAAGTCAAATAATCCATTTTTGGTTAGTTGTTTTAAGGCTTTTAATTCATCAAAAACAACTACACTTCCTTTTTCATACATAATGTTATACATCATTTTCGTAGTATTTTCATTTGGCATATATTGTTCTGAAAAGATGACATTTGGCATTTTGTAATTTGGTAGCGGATAATAAAACTTATATTGATGTAATCCTTGCTCTTTCAATAGTTTTTCTATTTCCTTTTTTCCATATAATGGGCCTTGTTCTGCTAAAATAGTGTCATATATTTTTCCTCGGAAACTTGCTCCTGCAAAATAAGTAATTCCAAATCGGTTATTAGTTGCAAGTAAAATAGTTCCATTTGGTTTTACTAAATTTTTAACTGTTTCTATTTTTTCTGGCTGATAGATTACAACATAATCAAATTTTTCTTCTGTTCTTTCAATATCTTCTGTTCTAATTTCTAAATTACCCTTATTTTCATATCTTTTACGGATTGCATTTGCTTTGGAAATATTTTCTTCTATTGCAATTACTTTTTTTCCTTTTTCACATAAAAGTCCTGTTACTTCTCCTAGATTTGCATCTATTTCTAAGATGGTAGCATTTTTAGGAATAGGATACCAACATAAAATATTTTTTCTAATCGGAGAAAGTGCTAATGCTACTTCTGTTCTGGTGTCTTTTTCTAAAATATCAGTATAATTTTCTGGTGCAACCTTCATGATATATTGTTCTATTATCTCTTTTTCTATTGGTGTTAATTCTTGTGATTGTGTTTGTTTTTCCGGTACCAAATTCATCCCTCCTTTTTCCTTTTTAGATTTGAATTGTAATATCTCCATCTTTTGCTATAATATTTTGTTCTACATTTAATTTTTCTATCCATTCTCTTGTGGTAATTGTTTTATATGGAGCTGTATTATAGCCTTCTCCTAAATTATTATCCCATAACCAATCTGGTGTTGGCCATAAACAAACTTTAGGGTCAATTGCTTGATATACTTCTTCTGTTACTCCTGCTTGTCCATGGTGTGCCATTTGTACAATATCTGCTTTTAATTTTTCTTTTTGATTTTGTAATAATTTTTCTCCACTTTCTACTCCTGTATCTGCTAAAAATAGAATAGATTTATTATTTACTTTCATTTTGATTACCATACTAGAATTGTTATAAGCATTTTCTGTAATTTCTGGATTTTTTACTCCTAAAATCTCACAAGATACATTATCTATTGTCATTTTTTGGTTTAATTCTACTTCTTTTACTTTATCTTTTATTCTTTCATTTTGAATAGCTTGATAAAAATTTTCTGCTTCAAATGCTCTTGCACTGTCATTTTGTTGATACCATTCTAGTGAATTTGCTGTATAGTAAATTGTATTAATTTCAATTTCTGGATGCTCTCCGTATTACTTTATTAAATACTCCTGCATGGTCACGATGAGGATGTGTAATAAACCAAGTGTCTATTTTCCCCCCTAAATTTTGTACATGTTCTATCCAATTATCTGTATCTTCTGGAGTTCCTCCATCTATTGCAATAATTTTATTTTCTTTTGTTTTGATAAGATATCCCATCATTTGGCTATGGCTTTGTGGAGATAATTGAGTTAATTCTATTTGATTGGTCTGTTGCAAAATGATGGTTAATAGCATAATTACTATTATTAATGCTAAAATAACTCCTATTCTTTTTGCTAATAATATTAACTTGTCTTTTTGTTTCATTTTTTTCATCCTTTTCTTATTTTTTTGCTGGAATTTTTGTCACATTTACTTCTGAATTGATTTTTAGTAATCCTACCATTTCTTTTACAGATAAGACTTCTACTAATAAAGCATCATATTTTCTATCTAATACTTCTAAATCTCCTCTATTATTAAAATGGGTACAACTAAAAGATAATGTATATTTACCAGGTGCTACATTAAAAGTTTGTTTAAATTCAGTAATTGCTATATCTCCTTTTTTAAATTCTCCTGTTATGATTTTTTCAATAACAGTATTAGTTCCACAAATTTCAAGTCCTTTGAAATCTTTTAAAGTCATCGTGAAAATAGGGTCTTTGACATCTTTATGAAAAATTACTTTAGATTTTAAAATAATTGGTTTGTCATTTTCTATCATAGTCATAAAATTATCTTCTAAATCAAACATACCATAATCTATTACTTCTGCATCTTTATTTCCATATGTAATTAAATTTGGATTTTCATTAAATCTACTTTTCCATGTATCTTTTGGATTTATTATTGTTTGCTCTGTAGTAGCAAATTGTTTTTCTTTTTGTTCATTTTCTTCTACAACAACTGTTTCTTTTGTTTCTTGAGGAGATAGTCCTACTATCATTTTTTTGTATTTTTCTACACCATCTTTAACACTTCCATCAAAGATTTTTTTACCACTATCAATGATAATTGTTCTGGTACAATTTCTTAGTACATCATTGATGCTATGTGTAACAAAAAGAATAGTTTTTCCTCTTTTTTTGAATTGTTCGAATTTCTTAAAACACTTTAGTTGAAATGCCATATCTCCTACAGATAATACTTCATCTACAATTAAGATATCTGGATCTACATTAATTGCACAGGCAAATGCTAATCTTGCAAACATACCAGAAGAATAGGTTTTTACTGGTTGATATAAATGTTCCCCAATATCTGCAAAATCAATAATATCTTGTTTTCTTTCTTCGATTTCTTCATTCGTAAGCCCCATCACTTGTCCATGTTGATAGATATTTTCAATACCTGTTAGTTCTTGGTTAAAGGCTGCTCCTAATTCTAATAAAGAACTAATTTTTCCATTTACTTTGATGGTTCCACTAGTAGGTGATACCACTCCTGTAATCATTTTTAACAAGGTGGATTTTCCTGCTCCATTTTTTCCTAGAATTCCTAATAATTCTCCTTTTTTTAAATCTAGGTTTAGGTGGTCCATGGCACGAAATACGTCATGTTTTTGGTAGGCTGGAAATATGGTTTCTAATAACCTATCTGTTTTTCGATGGAACATTTTATATTCTTTTACTAAATCTCTAATTTCTATGACATTTTCTGCATTTTCCATTTTTTCTTCTATGTCTTTTTTGCTATTTTTACTCATCTAGCTTCCTCCTTTTTCCTTCTGCACTTTTAATTATTAATTAATCTTGTTATCATTATATTATTTTGCAACGCTACGTAAGCGATCAAACGAGCTGTTAGCGAAGTGCGATTGGAGCAACTTACATATTTAATTTATTTAAGTAAGTTGCGACACACAAAGCGTAAAAAATAATATAATGATAACAAAACTAAATAGTAATATTTTATAATACATCTGCAAAATCTTTTTTGTTTTTATTAAAAATGTAATTCCCCCAACAGAAAATTCCAATGGTAATTACCCAAAATACAATGGTATAGAAGCCATATCCTTGTGTTACAATATTTCCTTCAATAAATACTTGTCTAAATCCTGTTACTAAATAAGTAAATGGCATGCATTGTAAAATACTTTGTAAAATTGGATTCTTATCTACCATGTTTAAGTTCCAAACAATCGGTGTAAACCAGAAGCATAATTGCATGATAATTCCTAATGCTTGCTCAAAATCTGGGACTAGTGTGGTTAATGCTGCTGTAAATCTAGTAACTGCAATTATTAAGCATACTGCTGCAAATAAAATATAAAGTAGCATTAATAAATTTGGTATATAACTAAATATAAGGCAAACTATAATAGATACCAAAAATAAAAAGAAAGAGATGAAGCTGTTGGATACAATAGACATTACTGGTATGATATCTACTGGAAATACTACTTTTTTTACTAAATAACTATAATTTTTAATAGAACTGCTAGAACTTAAAATGGCACTTTGCAAGAATAACCACATTGACATTCCTGGTAAAAACCATACTACATAAGGGTCATTTCCAGTATTTCCTGTTTTTAAAATGTATTGGAATACTATAACATATGTTATCATGAAAATAAATTGTGATAAAAATCCCCATAAGCTTCCTAAGCTTGTACTTGCAAATTTATTTCTGAAATCATTTTTTCCTAATTGTATAATTAATTTTTTGTTTTTCCATATTGATTTGATAAATTCCATTTTTCTTGTTTCACTCCTATTTTTTGCATTTTTATCCTTTGTATATTCTATCTTTAAAATACTGATTTGTCAATTCTAATAGTATAAAAAGATAGCATAAAATATTAAACTTGCTTTTTTTATGCTACTTGTGTTATACTTAATTTGTAATACATAAATTACAAAGAGGATAAAAGTATGAAAAAAATAATAGAAGAAGCTATTTCTCAAGAAACTGAATTCTTAGAAATAATAGAAGAATTAATTACAAATGAAACGGTTCAACAAATGAAAAATTTTAGACAACATTATCAAACAAGTTGTTATGACCATTGTTACTTAGCAGCTTATTATTGTTATATTATTTGTAAAAAATATAATTTAGACTATCATTCTGCCACAAGAGCAGCTATGCTTCATGACTTATTTTTGTACGATTGGAGAGAAAGACAGCCTACTCGAAAAGGTTTACATGCATTTACACATGGTAAAACTGCTATGGATAATGCTTGTCAACTATTTGATTTAAATGAAAAAGAAAAAGATATAATTTTAAAGCACATGTGGCCAGTTACAATCGCTTTTCCTAATTCAATTGAAGGTTTTATTTTAACTTTTGTCGATAAATATTGTGCTATGTCTGAAACTTTTGAAGAAATTAGAACTCGTTTATTAGATAATAAATCATTTCGTTATTTATATACTTTCTTAAGTTTGATACATATTCATTTTTAAAATTTGCTTATTACTATACAAAAAATTGGCATTGATTTTAGATTTGCATAAAAGCAATTTTCAATCAATGCCATATTTTTTAAGCTTTTTTATCTTCTTCTTTTACTTCTTCAACAACTTCTTCTTTTACAGTATCTACAACTTCTTGTACTTCTACATTTTCAGTTTCAACAGCTGGATTTTCTTCTGGTGCTACTTCTGCTGGTGCTTCTTGTGTTGCTACTTCTTCGTCTGCTACTACTGGTTCTTCTACTAAATCTTCTTTTAATGTAATTTCTCTATTTTCTATTCTTGCTCCTATTTGTTCTTTTGTCTTAGCAGCTTTACCAACTCTATCTCTTAAGTAGTATAATTTAGCACGTCTTGCCTTTCCAACTCTTACTAATTCTACTTTTTCTACTAATGGTGAATGTACTAAGAATGTCTTTTCTACTCCTACTCCATAAGAAATTTTTCTAACTGTAAATGTTTGGTTTAATCCTCCACCTTGAACTTTAATAATAATTCCTTCAAATACTTGGATTCTTTCTTTATTTCCTTCTTTAATTCTTACGTGTACTTTTACTGTATTACCAACTTTTAATTCTGGTATTTTATTTTTTAGTTGTTCGTGTTCAATAGATTTTATAATATCCATTTTAGAATTTCCTCCTTCTTCTTTTTAAGCAGGGAAAATTTTTCTTCCTCTGCCTTTACGAGCGGTGCATCTAGATTTGCACTTCGTTATTGCCTTTTTGTTTTAAAAGGTCTGGTCTTTTTTGTTTTGTTATTTTAATAGCTTGTTCTTGTCTCCATTTTTCTATGTTTCTATGGTGTCCTGTTAATAATATTTCTGGAACTTTTTCTCCTTGAAATATTTCTGGTCTTGTGTATTGTGGATATTCTAGTAATCCATTTGAAAAACTTTCTTCTTTTACAGAATCTTGTTTTAAAACACCTTCTATATATCTACTTACACTATCCATTAACACCATCGCAGGAATTTCTCCTCCTGTTAAGACATAATCTCCAATGGAAATTTCTTCATCTACAATTTTGTCTAACACTCTTTGGTCAATTCCTTCATAATGTCCACATAAAATAATTAAATGTTTTTGTTTTGCTAGTTCTTCTACTTTTTTTTGATTTAATGGTTTTCCTTGTGGTGACATATAAATAACTTTGGCATCTTTACTTGCAACAGATTGATAAGCATCATATACTACATCTGGCATCATTACCATACCTGCACCACCACCATATGGGGTGTCATCTACTTTTTTGTGTTTATTTTTTGAGAAATCTCTGATATTAACGGTTTGTAATGTTATTATCCCTTTTTCTATAGCTTTTCCAAAAATACTTTGTTTCATTATTTCAAACATTTCTGGAAATAGTGTTAATACATCAAATTTCATATTTCCCCCTAATCTAGCAATCCTTTCATAAGATGAACAATGATTTTTTGATTTTCTATATCAATTTTTTTTATGACATCTTGGATGGCTGGTAATAATGTTTGTTTTCCTAATTCATCTTTTACCACATAAATATCATTACTTCCTGTGTTATAAATATCATCTAGAATTCCTAATAAAATACCTTCTTCTGTATAAACAGATAATCCTAACAAATCTACGATATAATAGGTATTTTCTTCTAAAGGCTCTTCTTCGTTTCTGTTTATTTTTAAATAACTATTTCTTAGTAGTTCTGCTTGTTCGATTTGGTCAATCCCTTTTAATTTTAAAATCACCATATCTTTATGGTATTTTATATTTTCTATTTCATATTCTTTTTTATTATTTTTTTGCTCAATATTTATTTTTTTCAATTTGTCAAATCTTTTTATATCATCTGTAAAAGGTTTTACTTTTACTTCTCCTTTGATTCCAAAGGTATTTACGATTTGACCAATTTCTAATTCTGATGTCATATTTTTTCTCCTATTATCCCATAAATTCTACTGTAACTTTTTTGTGTTCTTTTGTTGCTACAGCTTTGATTAGTGTTCTAATAGATTTGGCAAGTCTTCCTTGTTTTCCGATAACTTTTCCCATATCTTCTTCTGCTACTTTTACTTCTAATACAATGTTTCTTTCTCCTTGTGTTTCTTTAATTTCGACAGCTTCTTTATTATCTACAAGGTTTAAAATGATGGTTTGTAAAATTTCTTTCATTTTGTTTTCCTCCATTTACTTGCTTATGCATTTTCTATTAATTTTTTAACAGTGTCTGTTGGTTTTGCACCGTTTTTTATCCATTTTTCAACTTTTTCTTTATCTAAATTGATTGTTGCTGGTTCTGTCATTGGATTATATGTTCCAATTTGTTCGATGATTTTACCATCTCTTGCTTTTCTAGAATCAGCTACCACAATGTGATAAAATGGAGCTTTTTTCTTTCCTTGTCTTTGTAATCTAATTTTTACCATTTTTTTCACCTCCAAATTTTGTTTTATATAAATTTAAAAATTTAATAACAATTTAATAATGATTTAAAATTTAAAGTTTTTTAATGCATTTTCGTCTATTCCCTTCATCCACTTTTTCATGCCACCTTTGTTATTTTGCATTTGTTTCATCATTTTTTGTGTCATTTCAAAAGATTTGATGAATTTATTGATGTCTTGTACTGTTGTTCCACTTCCGTTTTGCAATTCTTTGTCTACGACTTGCATTTAAAAGTCTTGTGTCTCTTTTTTCAGCTTTTGTCATTGAACAAATAATTGCTTCTATTTTAGAAAATTCTTTATCATCTACTTTTAAATCTTTTATTTGATTCATTCCTGGTATTAGTTTTAATAAAGATGAAAATGAACCCATTTTTTTTACTTGTCTTAATTGTACTAAATAGTCATCTAAATCTAGTTCTTTTTTCTTTAATTGTTTTTCTAGTTTTTCTGCTTGTTCTATATCAAAAGTTTCTTCTGCTTTTTCAATAATAGATAAAATATCTCCCATTCCTAAAATTCTTTGAGCCATTCTTTCTGGATGGAATTCTTCAATATCGCTTAGTTTTTCTCCTGTTGCTGCAAATTTTATTGGCTTTCCTGTTACTTTTTTTACAGATAAAGCTGCTCCACCACGAGTATCACCATCTAACTTAGTTAAAACTACTCCATCTATTCCAAGAGCTTCATTGAATTTTTCAGAAACATTTACCGCATCTTGTCCTGTCATACTATCTACTACTAATAGGATTTCATGTGGTTTGATGGCTCCTTTTAGATTTTTTAGTTCATCCATAAGTGTTTCATCAATATGTAATCTACCTGCAGTATCTAGAATAACAACATCATTTAGTTTGCTAATTGCAACTGACATTGCTTGTCTTGCTATGTGTACTACATCTTTTGAGTTTTCATTTGCAAAGACTGGTATATTTAGTTGTTTTCCTACTACTTGCAATTGTTTAATTGCTGCTGGTCTATAAACATCACAGGCTACTAGTAATGGATTTTTTCCTTGTTTTCTAAAAAGATTTGCTAATTTTCCTGCTGTTGTTGTTTTACCAGAACCTTGTAATCCTACTAGCATAATGACAGTAGGGGGATTTGGTGTAAAGTTTACTTTACTTGTTGTTCCTCCTAATAATTCTACTAGTTCATCTTTTACAATTTTGATAACTTGTTGTCCTGGTGTTAAAGATTTTAAGACATCTTGACCCAATGCTTTTTCTTGAATGGTATTATTGAATTCTTTTACAATTTTGTAGTTGACGTCGGCTTCTAACAGGGCAAGTTTTACTTCTCTTAACATTTCTTTTAAGTCAGATTCTGTAATTCTTGCTTTTCCTCTTAATTTTCTTGTGATTTCTTGTAATCTAGATGATAGTCCTTCAAAAGCCATACTTCCACTCCTTTTCTTGTTTAGCTTATACTAAACAATTTAATTCTTTTTTAATACTTTCTAATACATTTGATATTTGTTTGTCAGAATAGTCTTTTTGAATTTTTGTAAGTTCTAATAAAACTTTTTCTATTCTTTTTTCTTGATTTAACATCCTTTTCATAAACATCAGCTTTTCTTCGTATTCGAAAAGTTTTTTCTCTCCTTTCTTGATAATGTCCCTAACTGCTTGTCTTGTAATATTATTATTTTCTGCAATTTCTGATAATGACAAGTCGTTATTACAGTAGTCATCTATGAATTCAAATTGTTTTTTAGTTAACAATTTTCCATAAAACTCACATAACATGCTTAGTTTTACTTTTTCCTCCATATTTTCTACCTCTTTCATTGAAACTTTTCCTTCACTACTTATTCTTCATGTTTTTCACATTACTTTTCTGTAATGCTAATATACTTTACACTATTTTTTTAGTTTTGTCAAGTGATTTAATAAAGATTTGAATATTTTTTTATGTTTTTTGGTATTTTTTGTTTCAATTTTTTAAAATAGTGGTATAATTTTAACAATGCAAATCACAAAAGAATAGGAGATGGTAAAATTGACAAATAATAAAGAAGATGTCAATGTCAGTAAAATGTATGGAACAGTTAGTACTATTCCAAAAGAAGATTTTCTAAAAAAATATAAAGTTAGTCAAGGTCGGTCTTTCTTCAAAAGAAGCAAATATTAGATTGCAAAATTTAGGATATAATGAAATAAAACAAGCAAAACCCAAAAGATGGTATCACTATTTTCTACAAAGTCTATTTTCTCCATTTAACTGTATCTTATTAGGGATTGTTGTCATTTTAATATATACCGATATTTATTTACCTCCTACACCTAGTTATGCTAATATTATTGTAATTGCTATTTTGGTTACAGCAAGTACTTTATTAGATTTCTTTGAAGAATACCGTTCTAATAAAGCTGCTGAAAAGCTCAAGGAAATGGTAGCTACTACAGCTACTGTAATTAGAAATAATAAAGAGGTACAAGTACCTATAAAAGAAATTACATTAGGAGACATTGTTGTACTATCTGCTGGAAGTATGATACCAGCTGATTTAAGAATTATTGAAGCAAAAGACCTCTATGTTGGTCAATCTTCCTTAACTGGTGAATCTGATAGTGTCAAAAAAAATGTAGATACTGAATTAAAAATAGAAGAAATAGACAGTATTGCAGATATAGACACTATATGTTTTATGGGAACCAATGTTATTTCTGGAAGTGCTAAAGGTGTTGTTGTTAAAACCGCAGATTCTACCTATTTTGGAAAAATCGCACATACTTTATCAACAGGAAAACCAAAAACTGCTTTTCAAAAAGGAATTGAAAATATTAGTAGATTACTTATTCGTTTTATGCTAGTTATGATACCACTTGTTTTTATTTTAAATGCTTGGAAACATGATATAGTAACAGCATTTACCTTTGCAGTGGCAATTGCTATTGCTATTACTCCTCTTTTACTTCCAGTTATTTTATCTTCAAGTTTATCCAAAGGTGCTGTTAGAATGTCTAAGAAGAAAACAATTGTAAAAAAATTAGATTCTATTCAAAACTTTGGAGCAATGAATATTTTATGTACTGATAAAACAGGAACTTTAACAGAAGATAAAATTGTATTAGAAAAATATTTGGACATCAATGGAGATGAAGATATCAGAGTTTTAAAACATGCTTTTTTAAATTCATATTTTCAAACTGGTTTAAAAGGAAATATTGATGAAGCTGTTATTAAAAGAGGTCTAGAAAATAATTTAGAAGATTTAAAAACAAAATATAAAAAGCTCGATGAAATACCATTTGATTTTTCTCGTAGACGTTTATCTGTTATTGTATCTGATGGTCAAAAGAAACAATTAATTACAAAAGGTGCCGTAGAAGAAATTTTAGAAATATGTAGTTTTGTAGATTATAAAGGTCAGGTAAGTACAATTACAAAAGATATAAAAGATAATGTTAGAAAAATTAGTAAAAAACTAAATGAAGAAGGATTAAGGGTTGTTGCTGTTTGCCAAAAAAATGACATTACCAATATCACACATTTTGATGTTTCTGATGAGAAAAATATGATATTACTTGGATTTATTGGATTTTTAGATCCTCCAAAAGAAAGTGCTAAACAATCTATTGAAAGCTTAAACAAAGCTGGGATAAGAGTTATTGTATTAACAGGTGATAATGCAGAAGTAACAAGATGTGTTTGTAATAAAGTTGGAATAAATTCTAAAAATATTATTTTAGGTAGTAAATTAGATAAATTGTCTGATATCGCTGTTACTAGATTGTTAAAGAAAACAAATATATTTGCTAAACTTTCTCCAATTCAAAAAGCAAGAATAGTTAGACTTTTAAAAGAAAGTGGAAATATAGTAGGTTATATGGGTGATGGAATTAATGACAGTCCTTCTTTGACTAATTCAGATGTTGGTGTTTCTGTTGATACAGCAGTTGATATTGCCAAAGAATCTGCAGATATTATCTTACTAGAAAAAGATTTAAATGTATTATTAGATGGTGTCACAGAAGGAAGACGTACATTTGTTAATTTGATGAAGTATATTAAATTAGCAACTAGTTTCAATTTTGGAGAAGTTATGTCTGTTATAGTTGCAAGTGTTTTATTGCCATTTTTACCTGAAACTCCAATTCAGTTATTAGTTGAAGGTTTGCTTTATGATTTTGGTCAAATGACTTTACCTTTTGACCATGTAGATAAAGAATCTCTGCAACATCCAAAAAAATTAGATATAAAAAGTTTAAAAGATTTCATGTTTTTTATGGGACCTCTTAGTTCTATATTTGATATGATTATATTTGCTTCTCTTTGGTTTTTATTCCAAGTAAGAGATGCAGCAACTTTCCAAACCATTTGGTTTAGTTATAGTATTGTATCTAATTTGATAGGAATGCATATTATTAGAACTGCCAAAATACCATTTATACAAAGTAATGCACATAGAGCTGTATATATTTCTTCTATTTCATTAATTATTATTGGTATTGTAATACCATTTACACCTTTAGGAAATATAATTGGATTAGTTCCAATTGCAATTCCTTATATTCTTTTAATTTTTGCTGTTAGTATTTTATATTGCTTTGTTGCCCTTTTTGCTAAAAAGGTTTATATTAAAAAATTTGGTGAATGGATTTAAAAAGACCTCTCCTTTCGGAGAGGTCTTTTCATACTTCAGCTATTTGCACTTTATCTTGCCCAATGATATCTTCAAATATTTTTTGTATTTCATCTGTTAAATAAATAGCATGACATGGTTTTGCTTGTCCATTAATATATATTTGTACATTAATATTATTTTTATCTCCATAAAAATATCTCAAAGCTCCTCTTAATCTATTTTTTTCCTCTTCTGTTGCATCTGTAATATCTAAAGATAATATTTTTTGTTTTCTTTCTCCAAAATCCCTAATTTCATTTGCAATAATCGTTGTTGTATCATCTTCTCTAATACTTAATCTACCATCTACTAAAACAATATTATCTTCCACTAAACTTTTCCCTGCATTAATATAAGCATTTTCGAAACAAATTATTTCTGCTGTGCCATATAAATCTTCAATTGTTACAAAAGCCATTATTTTATTGTTTTTAGTGTATTTCTTTTTAATGGATGTGATAATTCCAGCATATTTAACTCTTTGTCCATCCACAAATTTATTGTTTTCGTGTTCGGTTACTTCTTCCATTTTTATTTGTGAATTCATTTGTTCATCAATCTGTCTTAATTGTATCGTATTAATATTAGTTTGCATTTCTATTTGTGTTCTTAATTTTTCTAAAGGATGACCTGAAATATAAATTCCAAGCATTTCTTTTTCTAAAGATAACAATTCTTTATTTGGTAATTCCTCATGTTCTTCATAACTATATTGCATTTCTTTTAATTCTTCTTTTTCCTCTGTTGAACCTAAATCAAACATAGATACTTGTCCATCCATTCCTTTTTTCTTGCTACTTTGGATGGTATCTATAATACTTTCAAAAGAAGCTAATAATGTACTTCTAGTTTGTTCAAATTCATCAAAAGCTCCTGCTTTAATTAAACTTTCGATACACTTTTTATTAACCGCTTCATCTGCTATTCTTTCACAAAAATCTGTAAAGCTTTTAAAAGTTCCATTTTGATTTCTTTCTTTTACAATATTATCTACTGGAACAGTACCAACATTTTTAATACTACCTAATCCGAAACGAATTTTTCCATTTTCTACTGTAAATTTCGTATTACTTTTGTTAATTTCTGGTTTTAAAATCTCAATTCCTAGCACCTTACACTCATCAATATATTGTGGTATCTTATCTAAATTTCCTAAAAAGCTATTTAAAGTAGCTGCCATAAATTCGGCAGGATAATATGTTTTTAAATATGCTGTTCTATATGCTACAACTGCATAACAAGCAGCATGAGATTTATTAAATGCATATTTTGCAAATTCTGCCATTTCATCAAATATTTTATTGGCAGATTTTTCATCAATTCCATTTCTAACACATCCAGGAACCTCCACATTTCCATTTTCATCTACTTGCCCATGAATAAATACTTCTCTTTCTTTTGCCATGACATCTAATTTTTTCTTTCCCATCGCACGTCTTACTAAATCTGCTCTTCCTAAAGAATATCCTGCCAAATCACGAACTATTTGCATTACTTGCTCTTGATATACCATACATCCATAGGTTACATTTAAAATAGGCTCTAATCTAGGATGTGTATATTCATTATGACCTGGATTTTGTTTTCCCCTAATATACCTTGGAATTTGATCCATTGGTCCTGGTCGGTATAAAGAAACACCAGCTATTAAATCCTCTAAACAGTCTGGTTTCAATTCCTTCATAAAGTTTGTCATTCCTTGAGATTCAAATTGGAATATACCACAAGACTTTCCTTCCTGCCATAATTTATATACTTTAGGGTCTGCCATTTCTTTATCAAATTCTACTTCAACCCCTTTGTTTTGCTTTACCAAATCAATAGTATCTTGAATTACTGTCAAAGTTCTAAGTCCTAAGAAATCCATCTTTAACAATCCTAATTCTTCTAATGTTGTCATGATGTATTGAGTTGAAATTTGATTATCTCTTACATATAAAGGAACATAAGTATCTACTGGTTCTTTGGTAATAACAATTCCACAAGCATGTGTTGAAGCCTGCCTTGGCATTCCTTCTAGTCCCATTGCAATATCCAATACTTTTTTCACTGTTTCGTCTGTTTCATACTTTTGAGCTAACTCTTTATTTTGTTCTAATGCCTTTTTTATTGTAATATGCAATTCATTTGGTATCATCTTAGCTAAAGAATCTGCTTCTGAATATGGTACATCTAACACTCTTGCCACATCACGAATAACCATTCGAGCTGACATCGTTCCAAAAGTAATAATCTGTGATACATGGTCATGTCCATATTTACGAGATACATAATCAATCACATCTTGTCTATGTTCATAACAAAAATCCACATCAAAATCAGGCATGCTAATTCTTTCTGGATTTAAAAATCTTTCAAATAGTAATCCATATTGCATTGGGTCAATATCTGTAATTTCCATCGCATAAGCAATAATTGAACCTGCTCCTGAACCACGACCTGGTCCTACAGGTATATGATGTGTTTTAGCATAATGAATAAAATCCCACACGATTAGGAAATAATCCACATATCCCATTTTTTTAATAACACCAATTTCATATTCTGCTCTTTCCAAAATTTCTTTAGATGGATTTTCTCCATATCTTTTTTTTATACCATCATCACATATTTTTTTAAAGAAATCATAATGTGTTGGGAACTCTGGTGGTACATCATAATTCGGCAAAATCGTATGTCCGAATTCAAATTCCACATTACACTTATCTGCAATTTTAACCGTGTTTTCAATCGCATCTGGAAAAGCCTTAAAATATTCTATCATTTCTTCTGGAGATTTCACA
This sequence comes from uncultured Clostridia bacterium, assembly GCA_944389395.1. GTDB lineage: Bacteria > Bacillota > Clostridia > TANB77 > CAG-508 > CAG-269. Next base: position 44,700 of record CALXME010000007.1, read on the forward strand.
TATAGTTCATCTGTTTCAAAACGCATTCTGTCTGCATCACTCATTCTTTTCCCTGTTTGAATACATAAAAGCACTTCATGGTTATATGCATCTTCTCTTTTTAAATAATGAGCATCATTTGTCGCAACTAATGGAATATCTAATTTTCTTGCCAATTGTATCAATTTTTGATTTGCTAATACTTGTTCTTTAATTCCATTATTTTGAATTTCAATATAATAATCCTCTCCAAAAACTTTTTTATGCCATAATGCCACCTCTTCTGCTTTTTCTTGCTGTCCATTTAATAATGCTTGATTAACTGCACCTGCTAAACAAGCACTTAAACAAATTAAACCTTCATGATATTTTTCTAATACCTCTAAATCAATACGTGGCTTATAATAATATCCATTGACAAATCCAATAGATACTAATTTACTCAAATTTTTATATCCTTGTTGATTTTTAGCTAACAAAATAAGGTGGTTATAACGATTATCTATATTAGGTTCTTTATCAAAACGAGAACGTGGCGCAACATAAATTTCACAACCAATAATTGGTTTTACCCCTTCTTTTTTACAAGCTTTATAAAAATCAATAGCTCCATACATTACACCATGATCTGTTAAGGCAATAGCATCCATTCCCAATTCTTTGGCTCTTACTGGTAAATCCTTAATCCTATTGGCTCCATCTAATAAACTAAATTCACTATGTATATGCAAATGAACAAATTTTGACATCTTTTTCTCCTTTTTTGTTTCTTTTGTTCTAATTATATCATTATCTGCTCTATTGTCAATTAGTTGGCAATGGTTCCAGGTTTGAATGCCAAATTTTTGGCATTGGTTCCAGGTTTGAATGCCAAAAAACAGAAGTTGTCAAAAAGATTATCTCTCTGACAACTTCAAAATTAATAATTTTCAGCTTTTATTTCGAAATATGCTCTTGGATGGCTACAAACTGGACAAATTTCTGGAGCTTCTTTTCCAATAACAATATGTCCACAATTTCTACATTTCCAAATTTTTTCTCCATCTTTGCTAAATACTAATCCATTTTCTACATTTTCTAATAATTTTTTATATCTTGCTTCATGTTCTTTTTCTATTTGTCCTACAGCTTCGAATAAATATGCAATTTTGTCAAAACCTTCTTCTTTTGCTTCTTTTGCCATTCTATCATACATATCTGTCCATTCATAATTTTCTCCAGCTGCTGCATCTTCCAAATTTACAGATGTTGTAGGAATATCTCCATCATGTAATAATTTAAACCATAATTTTGCATGTTCTTTTTCATTTTCAGCTGTTTCTAAGAATAAAGCTGCAATTTGCTCATATCCTTCTTTTTTTGCTTTACTTGCATAATAAGTATATTTATTTCTTGCTTGTGATTCTCCTGCAAAAGCCTCCATTAAATTTTTTTCTGTTTTTGACCCTTTTAGTTCCATTTTTTATTCCTCCTTCTTTTTTAATTTACAAATTTCACATATAGCATGATAATGCATCTTATTTTAGTTTTTTTTGTATCACTAATTTCTAGAGAGTACAAATTGGTACCGATGGTGGGACTCGAACCCACATGGTTTCCCGCTGGATTTTGAGTCCAGTGCGTCTACCAATTCCGCCACATCGGCAT
>CALXME010000008.1 GCA_944389395.1 uncultured Clostridia bacterium
AAGCTTTCTAGTCCTCTGTTTTTAGCGAAAATATACAGAGAAAGTACAGAGTTCCCACTTCGGGATATTGTTAATTTTTAATTAAATTTCATTCTTTTTACCTGAATTTATAACACTTTTATAATAATAACTAATAAAGTCACTAATTTCCTTATTCGTATTTTCATATTCAATTTGTTTGTTTTTACACAACTTATATATATCAATTAATTTAGTTCTAGTAATTGTGTTTGAAGGAATATTATCACGCACCATTAAAGCAATAACATATGTTATTACTTTAATTTTTTCTTTATTTTTACTAGATATCTGTTCTAAAATATCACAACTATATAACATCTCATATCTTTCTAATGTTTGATACAATTTTTCATAATCTACATTTTTAAATTCTTCTGGAATTTCTTTTTTATTATTAATAATAAAATTAAATAATCCATCTATCTTATTTTCTTTATTATTGTTTTTATTATTGTTTATATTAACTTCTTTTACATCATGTTGTAAAATTTCTTCATAGCTTGTCCTAAAATTATTTAATGCTTTGTTGTCAATTTTTTTAACATCTTGTTGTATAACATCTTTACTACTTGATTTTTCCATTTCATTTTCTGTATCTTCTTCTATATTATCAAATAGTAATTCTTGTAATTTATTTTCATTTATAAAGTACCAAGTTTTTAATGGCATTCCTTCACTTTTCATAACAATAATATCTTTTTTAACTAAATTACTGATTGCCGTTCTTTGCTGATATGCTGATAATCCAGTATTTTCTTCTATATTCTCTCTAGTTGAATAAAAGAATTCATTGACTGTTTCATCTTTCTTTTTCCAATATATATATTCTGAGCATAGTTCTCCTAGTAAAATTGCCTCATGTAATCCTATCTTTTTAATTATTTCTTTATTTACAATTATATATCCTGTATTTGATAATAAATCTATTAGCATAAATATTCCTCCCACAAACCATATAAAAACAATTTAACTTGTAGTTAGGTATTTTTTCTTTAAATTCAATATTTTAAGTCAGTGGGAGTTTTTGTTGTCTAAACAACTATCTCCATCTAAATGCAAGATTTTACCTGTTACAATTTTTTCTTTTGCTCTTGTATTTTTCATTAATATCCCTATTTTATAGTTTTTATTTTCTTGTTCTTTTTGAGATTTTTCAATTTTTTTCTCTATTTCTTCATTTTTTTTATTTAAATACTCCTTTAAATCATCTTTTTGTATAATTTCTAAATCATTTATATAGCTATCTGCTTCTACCCTTTCTGTTATTCCTTTTAAAATAGCAATATTCCCATTTTTTGTAGAAATAATAGTTTTAACAACAAATAGCACATCTTTATGGTATGATTTTCTTCCTACGATACTTCCTTTTTTTATTTCTCTCATTTTATCACCTCATCTATTGCCTATTGTATTTTATGTCGAAAAAAGTATTTTCGTGACATTACATAAGACTCCAAAAAAAAAGAATATCTATTGAAAGAAGTTTAATAAAGAAATTTAGAACCTGACCGAACTTATACTTAAATGAACAAACTTATTAATAATCCAACTATGTATGCTACTGCATTTGCTATAAAAGATGTTATTAACGCACTCTTCCATGTTATTTCTAAAAGATATTTATAAACATAGCTTTCAACTATAATAACTAATAATTCTAAGAGTAGCAAAATAACATCTCTATATACAAAAGAATATAAACTCATTATATTGTAAATATATACAACTACTGGATTTGTAAGCATATTTACCAACAATACTGGTATAAATATTTTCTTTCTCATAAATAGCAATTTTATAATTATATATTCTATTATTAGAGTTAATACAAATGATTTAACTATATTACTTATTATCATTTTCTTTTTCTTTCTTATTTTTGATTATTCTTCTTATAATAAGTACAGCACAAACAACAACCACTAACACTAATATTCCTATAAGAATGTAATCTACTACTGGATTAGTTTCTGAAACAGGTGGTTTAATTTCACCTTTTCCCCCAGACATCTCACCATTTGTATCATTCAATATCAAATCTGCAAAGCAAGTATTATAAAAATTTAAAATAAATATTGTTATCAATGCTCCAATCTTCTTAATTTTCTTCATAATTAATTCCCCCTTTTAAATATAATTTATGTGCAAAATAAATTGATAACATTGCAAGTATTATACTTCCAATAAGTATAATAATATTATTAATTGTTATATCTATAAAACAAATCAAAAAGCCTATAAATAAAAACAGTGTATTTAAACCAACTGCACAAGCAATTTTTTTGGATAATGTGTTTTCTAAAATAGTTAATGTAATTGACATAGGAATATTAAATAGTAATATTCCTATATATGCAAAAATATGAATCTCGTAACCAAATATCAGACTTATTGCTGAGCAAATTAGTGCTATTAAAGCTACTTTCATTAGTCCAATTTTATCAGCTAAAAATCCTCCTAGTGCTTTTCCCATCACAATTGCTATTGTATATATAAAACCTAAGGTAAAACCACTTTTCCAAGTATATTTTATAGCACTTCCTCCAATAGATCTTACTATAATTGATATACCTATTAAAATTACTATCAATGCAATAGTACTTTTACTAAACTCGATTTTTATATTATTTTTTAAGTATTTTTCAATTTCATTTTTTTGTACTAAAGATAATAAAGCTATTGCCACAATAATTAAAATAAGTGGTAAATATGTAATTATTAATTCATTATGAAATGTTGTTCCTAAAAATATTCCCAATGCTCCTGGAGCTACAAATAATCCATTTAAAAAAGCTTTCCTTTCTGCTCTGCTATAAATATTTACTCCACCTTCTAAATGAAATAAAGCATTTCCAATTCCTACAATAGTTGCAAGTATGAATGCATTATTAAAATTAATCAAATAACAAAATCCTATAAAACACATTCCTATTATTGCAATATACTTATAAACCTTAAATTTATCTAATATGTATCCAAGCGGAAATTGAAAAGCAAATGCAAAAAAATTATATATAACAATTGCAGTAACTAATTCACTATTTGTATTAACAATATGTGGTAACTTTCCTAATATAAAAATTGCACATACAAAGTCTACTATAAAATGACATAAACTATATATTGTTACAAATCCAATTTTATTTTTCATTGTTACTCCTTTTACTGCTTATAGTCTAACTTAATCTTACTATTTATATTTATAACATAAAAAAAATTTTTCCTCAATATAATATAATGAAGTTTTTGGTTTTTTCTTTGTTCTTACATATTTTTTCATATAAAACTCCAAAAAAAGGAATATCTATTAAGATATCCCCTTTTTATTTAGATGGCTATATTTTAACTTTGTGGCCATTCCTCCTCTTATGTGCCTTTCAGCTTTATTCTCATCTAATACAATTCTAACCTCTTTTGCTAGACTTGGATTTATTTTTTTTAATCTTTCTGATACATCTTTATGTACTGTACTTTTACTTATACCAAATTTTTTAGCCGCTCCTCTTACTGTATCTTTTGAATCTATTATATAATGTGCAAGCTCTATTGCTCTTTCTTCGATTGTTTCACCCATCATTGTTTTAACTCCTTTATGAAAATACTTTTGTTAAATTGTATTCTCATAAATACAGAGTTAGAACCTACATGCTAATTTTGTCTTTTATTATCTTAGGTTAAGGCAAAAATTCAACTTCTTTTTTATTATTATATATTCTATCCATCAACTCATCTGGATAATGTTCATCTAAAAACACTTCTATTTCATTAGCAGGTGGAATGTGATTACGTCTTTTTTGTTGCCTATCAGCTGCCATACAAGAAATAGTAATATCAAAAGTCATAAATATAACAAAAAAAATTGTCACAATTCTAAAATTTCTTTTTTCTAATAATAAATCAATTTTTTGCATTCCTGGATAAAATATTTTCAAATATGCAACTGCTATAATTCCCCAATAAAAGCAATATAATAAACAAACTCTTCCATTTAAGTTCATAAATAAGTGACTGTAATCCCATGAAATTGTACCCCAAAAAATCTCTTGAAAAAATGAACATAAATATTCTAAAATACCACCCATGAGCATACCACTAAAGAATAACTTTTTAGGTTCTTTTATTTTAGAAACTAAAAGATGATATGCTATTGCACCTATTCCGTAAATTTGTATAAAAGGTCCATAAATTAATCCTTGCCTAATTTCTAATGTTCTTGTGTATACTAAAGCATATAACATCTCTGCAAAAAAACCAAAAACACTACCAATTACAAATATCCAAAATATTTTCATGCTAAATCGAAGCATATTTTTTATCTTTATAGACATATTTTTCATATTATTCCTCATTTAGTTTTCTTTATTTTTATATACTTATTTTATAATATCTTTTATTACTTCTCCTGCCATAATTAATCCCATAACAGATGGCACAAATGAAATACTTCCAATTGAATTATTTTTTTGCACAATTGCTTTTTCTTTAGAATATACAACCTTTAAACTTTTTATATCTCTTCTTCTTAACTCTTTCCTAATTATTTTAGCTAATGGACATACTGATGTTTTATATATATCTGCAACTTCAAATTTAGTAGCATCAATTTTATTTCCTGCTCCCATTGCTGATATTATTGGTACATTCATTTCATTAGCCTTTTCTATAAGCTTTATTTTTGTTTGTATTGTATCTACTGCATCTACCACATAAGAATAATCTGTTGTTATTAACTCTTCTTCTTTTTCGTTATTTTCAAAAACTTGTACTTTTATATTCGGATTAATTTCTTGAATTCTTTTTTTCATAACATCCACTTTATTTTTTCCAACAGTCTTTGTCGTTGCATGAATTTGCCTATTAATATTACTATATGTGATTACATCATTATCTACTAAAGTCAAATTACCAACACCTGCTCTTGCTAATGCTTCTACTGTATATGAACCTACTCCACCTATCCCATAAATAATAACATTTGACTTTTCCAATTTTTCTATTGCTTTTTTACCTAATAAAATTTCTGTTCTAGAATTCCATTTTTCTTCCATTATTTTACCTCAATTAATTCATACTCACTATTTCCTAATCCGATTTTAACACCATGTTCTATTTGGCTTTCCCAATTTGTTTCTGGATGATTAATATGAAAATTATCTTTTCCATCTATATGCTTTTCCAGATGTTCTCCTAATCTACTATTTTCAAATGGTTGTTGTTTATTTACTAAATCAGCACTTGCTTTATCAATAGCTACTGGGTCAAATGATGCAAGCATTCCTATATTTGGAACAATTGGAGCATCATTTTCTGCATGGCAATCACAATTAGGTGATACATCACAAATTAAATTAATATGGAATTGAGGTTTATCTTTTACAACAGCTAATGCATATTCTGCCATTTTTTTATTTAAAATGTCCCCGTTTTCATCATTTGGAGAAATAATAGCGTCAAAATTACATATCCCGATACATCTTCCACATCCTACACACTTATTGTGGTCAATTATTGCTTTTCCATCTTCTCCGTAAGAAATAGCTCCATGTGCACAAATCTTAATACATCTTTTACATTTTCTGCATTTTTCTAATATTACTTCTGGCTTACCGCTACTATGCATTTCCATTTTTCCAGCTCTAGAACCACATCCCATACCAATGTTTTTTATAGCTCCTCCAAATCCTGTCATTTCATGACCTTTAAAATGATTTAGTGAAATAAAAACATCTGCATCCATAATTGCTCTACCAATTTTTGCGGTTTTAACATATTCTTGGTTTATCTCAATATATTCTTCATCTGTTCCTTTTAAGCCATCAGCAATAATTACATGACAACCTGTAGAAAATGGCGTAAATCCATTCAAATAAGCACTATCTATATGGTCAAGTGCATTTTTTCTACCACCTACATACAAAGTATTACAATCTGTCAAAAATGGCTTCCCCCCCAAGTCTTTCACAACATCTGCTACAACTTTAGCATAATTTGGTCTTAAATAAGCTAAATTTCCTGGTTCTCCGAAATGTAATTTTATAGCTACATATTTATTATCAAAATCAATACCTTCTATTCCTGCTTTTTTTATTAATTTTTCTAATTTTTGTAACAAATTATAACCTGGTCTGGCTCTAAAATCTGTAAAATACACTTTTGATTTTTCCATTTTTATCACTCTCTTTCCTAATTATCTATATCGTAGTATATCACAAATAGATTTATTTTTCTAGGTCTTAAGATAAGTTCTTGTAATTTAAATGAAAATATTATATATTAATCACATAAGGAGGTATTTATGCTTAGAATCAATAATATAAAAATACGAAACAATCTTTCAGACAAAGAAATTTTTGAAATAGCCATCCAAAAAAATCATATTCACCCAAATGACATCACAAAATGGTATATTTCAAAAAAATCTATTGATGCAAGAAATAAAAACGATATTCATTATACATATTCCATAGATATAGAAGTAAAAAATGAAAAAAAATATAAAAACTTAGAACAAATAAAAGAATTTGAATTACCAAAAATACAAATAAAAAATTTATCTGATAAAAAAGTAGTAATCATAGGTGCTGGTCCTGCTGGACTATTTGCTACTTTAACTTTAATAAATAATGGAATTAAACCCATTGTAATAGAACAAGGAAAGCCTGTAGAACAAAGGAAGCAAGACATAGAAACATTTCAAAAAACAGGAATTCTAAACCCAACTTCAAATGTTCAATTTGGTGAAGGAGGAGCTGGTACTTTTTCTGATGGAAAACTTACAACTGGTATTAATAGCCCTTATTGCAAAAAAGTATTAGAAAGTTTTGTACATTATGGGGCTCCTGAAGAAATTTTATACCTATCTAAACCTCATATTGGAACAGATAATCTTATTCATATCATTAAAAATATGAGAAATGACATGATATCAAAAGGTGTTACCTTTTTATTTCAAGAAAAAGTAACTGATTTTGAAATAGAAAATAATAAAATAACTGCTGTATTTACTTCTCGCAAAATTCCAACTAATACAGCTATATTAGCAATAGGACATAGTTCTAGAGATACTTTTTATCAATTATTTAAAAAAGGTATTTATATGGAAGCTAAAAATTTTTCTGTAGGTGTTAGAATAGAACATTTGCAATCCACTATTAATGAAGCACAATTTGGAAACAATACTAAATTTCAATTACCACCAGCAGACTATAAACTAGCATATCATGCACCTAATAACCGTTCTTGTTATACTTTTTGTATGTGTCCTGGTGGTGTAGTAATGGCATCTTCTAGTGAACCAAATTCTATTGTTACAAATGGTATGAGTCGATATTTAAGAGATGGTGAAAATGCTAATTCTGCTTTATTAGTAAATGTAACACCTAATGATTTTGGAAGTAATTCTCCTCTTGCTGGAATTCAATTTCAAAAATCTCTAGAAGAAAAAGCATTTATTTTAGGTGGGAGTAATTATTATGCTCCTATTCAAAGAGTGGAAGATTTCCTTTTAAATCAACCTTCTACCAAAATAGGAAATGTCAAACCATCTTATCTTCCTGGTGTAACTCTTTGCAATTTACATACCATTTTACCTGATTTTGTTGCACAAACCTTAAAAGAAGGAATTTTATATTTTGATACAAAACTAAAGGGATTTGCAAGTCCAGATAGTATTTTAACAGGTGTAGAAACCAGAAGCTCCTCTCCTGTTAAAATCTTAAGAAATCAAAATCTTGTTTCTAACATCCAAGGAATTTATCCTTGTGGGGAAGGAGCTGGATATGCTGGTGGCATCATGTCTGCTGCTGTTGATGGAATAAAATGTGCCATTTCTGTTTTAGAAAATAACATTTAATTTCCTTTGACTATTTTAACTAATTCTGCCACTAAAAAATCAATATCTTCTTTTGTATTGTCCTCCCCAAAAGAAATTCTCAAAGTACCTTTTGCAAAATCACTTGGAAGTCCTATTGCAGTTAATACATGAGAAGGTGTTGTAGAACCAGAAGTACAAGCAGAGCCACTAGAAGCACAAATACCTTTGTCATCTAATTTAAACAATAGTGTTTCCCCTTCTATGTTTTGAAAAGAAAAATTGGCATTACCTGGTAAACGTTCTTCTCTTGCACCATTTAGCTTTGCTCCTGGTATTTTTTCTTGTACTTGCAAAATAAAATATTCTCTTAAATTCTTTAAATGTTCTATATGTGCTCGCAAATTCTGCTCTGCTAACTCACATGCTTTGCCTAAACCAACAATCCCAGCAACATTTTCTGTGCCTGCTCTTTTATTTCTTTCTTGATGTCCTCCATCCATAAATCTCTCAAATTCAATTCCATTTTTTACATATAAAGCTCCTATTCCTTTTGGTGCATACAACTTATGTCCTGATAAGGACAAAGCATCTATCCCCATTTTTTGAACATCTATTGGAATATTTCCACAAGCTTGAACTGCATCTGTATGAAAAATAATCCCATGCTTTTTAGCAACTTCAGCTATTGCTTCTATTGGTTGAATTGTTCCTATTTCATTATTAGCAAACATGATACTAATCAAAATAGTATCTTTTCTAATGGCATTCACTAATTCCTCTAGTCTGATTTTCCCTTCCTCATCTACTCCAATATAACTAACTTCAAATCCCTGTTTTTCTAAAACTTGACATGTGTGTAAAACTGCTGGATGTTCAATACAAGAAGTAATAATGTGTTTTCCTTTATCTTGGTAATAATGTGCAATTCCTTTTATTATCATATTATCACTTTCTGAACCACAACCAGTAAAATAAATTTCATTTGGTTTTCCGACCAATTAAATTAGCAACCTTTTTCCTTGCTTCTTCTATTGCTCTTTTAGATACTCTTCCTAACCCATATAAAGAAGAAGGATTACCATATCGTTCACCAAAATATGGAAACATCTCTTTTAATACTTCATCTTTTACTTTAGTTGTAGCTGCATTATCAAAATATCTTATTTTCATAAAAAACCTCCAAAATAATAGTTATCTAAATAATTAAATATAATAACCTATCCTATTATATTCCACATCTATTTTTATATTTACACATTAAGATAAAATCTTCTTAATTTCTTCTAAATTTTGTATCACAGCTTGATATCCATATTTATAACAATTATCCAATTTTTCTACATCTAATAATCCAGTTTTATCTGTGGAAACAGTTAAAATATAATCACTTTTCTTTAAACTTTTTTCTGAAATTTTATTTCCCATAATATCTAATGTTCTCATTGCAATATCCATCATATTACTTTTTTCATTTACATCATCTGCTTTAAAATTAACAGCAATTACTTTATCTACTCCCTGTTTTTTCACTTCTATTACAGGGATATTATCTAAAGCTCCCCCATCTAAAAAAATATGTTCCTGATAATAGCAAGGGCAAAAAACTCCAGGGAAACTACTACTAGCCCTTACTACTTTTCCGACAGAAATGTCAGTAATATAACTAATGTTTTCAGATTTTATCTCTGGAACATGGTTAGTAAACACATATTCTTTAGAATCTAAAACATCAACAGTTGGAATTACTAAAGGAATATTTTGAATATCACTTATGCTTTTTATGCCCTTTTTTAAAGCTAACATATCATAAGCCTTTTCTAAAGGTGCCAGATTTTTTAGTCCTGAAACATTCATCTTTTTATTTAACATTAAATTTCCTACACCTGAAATAATCATTCCAGAATCAAGTTCTGTAATTTCTTTTGCATATCTTTTAAACAATACATAAATATAATAAGGAGAATATCCCATAGCATATAAAGCAGCTATAAGCCCTCCTGAACTTGTTCCTCCAATTGCTTCTATGGAAATCCCATTATCTTCTAAGGCTTTTAAAACTCCTGCATGTGCAATTCCTCTAATTCCTCCGTCCTGATAAAGCAATTCCTACTTTCAACATTACACCTTCTCTCCAATTTTTTATAGTATTTACTAGTAATTATGAATTTAATCAAATTTAGTGACAAAAAAAGACATTGACTTTTTGAACAATGTCCTTTTTTCTATTTTCTATTTTCCATCTGTATAATATATTTCTCCAAAACCAAATGTAACTTGATAGTATTTTCCGATAAAACTTGGTTCTATAATAGAAGAAAATTCATATTCTGGTTCCAGAATTACATTACCATTTTTGTCTATTACTCCCCATTTATTAGCAAGTTTTATTCCTGCAAAACCATAAGAATTAAAATCTGTTACTTTATCATATTTATTTTCCACCACAAAATTATCACTACTATCTACAAATCCCCATTTTCCATCTTTTTCTTTAGCAAAAAGATTTTGTTCTGTTAGGACTTGTTTGTTTTCAATCTCTTTTCCTGTAAGCTCAAAATATTTTGTTTGTGTTTCATTATAGAACTTAATATATTGTTTATTTGTTTCTACTACAGCATTTGTCATTTCTCCGGCAAGACTTAAATCAGGAGTATATATTTGTGTTAAATTTTCTTGTGTTATCATTGCTTTTAATAATTCTGTATTTGGTATTTTTTCAATAGAATCATATTTAATTTCTAATTTTAAATTTTCTTTTGTGTCAATAACACCTAATTTTCCATTTTCTGAAGAAACAATAAAATAATCTCCAAATAAATATTCTATATAAGAATAATTCTCTTTTGTAATAGGCTCCTCATCTTTATCTACAATACTATATACTGTTCCTACTGAATTATCTATTTTTATTCTATATTCTTGGTTTTCGATAGGTAGAATATCAATATTACTATCTCTATTTGTAATATTTCCTTGTTGGTCATAAACTTCTATTACTTCACCTTTTCTTGCATATAGATACATTCCAGTAATATCAATTTGGCTAAACTGTACTGGGATAATAGTTTTTCCTTCTCTATTAGCAACACCATATTTTTTACTTTTCTCTATTACAAATACATTACTTGACTTATCATAACGAATAGATTGATATTCATTTTGTATTAATTGTTCCTCTTCTTTAAATACTCCATATTGACCATTTTGTGCTGTTATAAAATAAGGAACTTCGTCTTCTTTAATATCATTTATTCTGCTTAGTTCGTTATATTCTGGTTTCAAAATTTCTTTTCCGTGAATATCTATATAACCATATCGATAACCATCTTGTGTTGTTAAAGAAACAACATAACCAGCATATTGATATCCATTTTCATCAGTATAATAATTATCAATTGCAATTTGGTCATAATTACAATTTACTAATGCATTTCCTTTTATATTTATGACTCCATATTTTCCTTCTTTTTTTACTAATAATTCTCCCTCTTTATAAGGTAATGCCTCTATTTGTTCGTAAATAGGTTTTGCAACTTCTTTTCCTTCTAAATCAATTAATCCTTTTTTTCCATCTTTTTCGTAAATTAAAATTGTTTTTTCATACATATAATTACTAGAAATATTTTTTAATTGAATTGGTTCTAAATTACTATATTCTGTGAATATTTCTTCTTTATTAGCATTATATGCTTTCGTGTTTTCACCTTGGTAACAAATAAAAACTGCTTTTTCCGGATTTGGAATAACAATATTATCATAATTTGGCTCTAAAACAATTTCTCCTTGAGTATTTATAACACCATATTTTTCTTGCCTTTCTAGTAAAAAATATTGTGGCTCCTCGATTTTTATAACTTCATATTTTCTACCTTCTTCTACCATTTTTTGATAAAAAATATATCCACCTATTACAATGAAAAGCAAAATAATTATTACAATTCCTATGATACGACTTTTTTTCATAATTTGTCCTTCTTTCTATTCTTCTTCTATTTTTTCTTCTATATTATTTTTACATGCTTTTACTAATAATATTCTTTTATCTTCATATTTTTCAATTTTATAAGTTACTGTTTTTGTATCAATAATAGGACTTTCTTCATCTTCTGGAATTCTTCCTAATTTTTCTTGTAAAAATCCTGAAATAGTATCATAATCTCCTTCTGGAATTTTAGCATCTAGTAATTTATTAACATCATATATTGTCATACTTCCACTCAATAAATAAGTATTTTCATCTATTTTATGATATTCTTCTTCTATTTCATCATATTCATCAAAAATATCTCCTACTAATTCTTCTAATATATCCTCCATTGTGACTAATCCAGCTGTTCCACCATATTCATCAATAACAATTGCAATCTGCACTTTATTTTTTTGTAATTCTTTAAATACTTCATTTATTAATCTATTTTGTGAAACAAAATATGCTTCTTTAACAACATGTTTTACTCTAAAAGATTTTTTATTAATATTTTTTAATACATCTTTTACATATAAAATTCCTTTTATTTCATCAATTGTTTCGTCATAAACAGGAATTCTACTATATCTATATTCTTCTTGTGAAAGCTCTTGTAATAATTCCTCTGTACTAATATTAATATCTACAGCAAAAATATCTTTACGATGTTTCATAATCTCTGATACTGTAATATCATTAAATTCAAATACATTATTAATTAGTTCTCTTTCTTCCTCTTGAATAGTTCCTTTTTCTTCTCCTTGGTCTACCATCATTTTAATTTCTTCTTCTGTTACAGTTTCTTCTTCATTTTCTGATACTCCAAAAATTTTAGAAACTGCATTTGTTACGACTGTTAAAAGTTTAACAAATGGTGATGTAAGAATCGCAATTGTTCTTATTATTCCAATAGTTGCAAATGATATTTTTTCATAATTTTTCATAGCTAATCTTTTTGGAACTAATTCTCCAAATACTAATGTAAAGAATGATAATATAATAGTAATTAAAATAATAGATATACTTTTCCAAACCCCTAAACTAATAAATGGCATCCAAGTATTTAAAACAGGCGCTAATTGGTCTGCAAAAGCATCTGACGCAAAAGCACTAGATAAAAATCCTGCAAGTGTAATTCCTATTTGAATTGTTGCTAAAAACTTACTTGGTGATTTTATCATTTTTTCAATTTGTTTTGCTTTTTTATTTCCTTCCTTAGCTTGTTTTTCGATTTTTGCATCATTAAGTGAAATAAATGCAATTTCTGTTGCCGCAAAAAATGCATTTAATAAAATTAATATAACTAAAATAAATAATTGTGAAAACATTGTTAGTATCTACTCCTTCTTTCTTGTATTGATTGCTATTATTATATCTGTTTTTTACTTTTTTTTCAATATAATTTTATAAAAAGCACATCTACTTTATAAATAGATGTACTTTTTCTATTTTGTATTCTTAATTTTTCGATTTATTTATTGATATTTACATTCCTGTTACAGGAAGTTTTTTCACTTGTTTTGTTATTTCATTTTTCTCAATTTCTATTACTGGTTTTTTCTCTTTTTGATTGTAAACTGTAACTGTCAAAGAATCATTCCAAGCTACTTCTAGCTCAATTAATTCTTCTGTTGGTATATAACCCAAAGAAGTATGTATTTCTTTTAAATAATATTTGCCAGGTAGTAAATTAGAAATTTGAATTCTTCCTTCTTCATCTGTCAATAAGCTTTGTCTGAATACTTGTTTATTTTCATCTAACAATTCGAATTCTACATTTTTTAACTTTTCATTTGTTTCTTCATCTTGTTTAACAATAATAATCTCTGTTTCGTTTTTTGGATATTGTAAAGACAACTCTCCTATTCCATCTTCATAAGTAGCAGCAGTCAAAGCATAATCTTGTAAACCACTATCAGGTGCTGTACCATATAATACAGGTTTTGTTTTCACTTTAGCCTCTGCCAAAATTCTAAACTCACCTTTTTCCTTTAAACTTTCTATAGGAATTAAAATTTTAAATTTTTCGTCTGGTTGAAATTCGTTTTTTACTGTATTTTGTAAATTTGTTATTTTAATCCCATCTATTGTATTTTCTTGAAAATGAATAGAATAGTCTTGAATTTGAGCTTCTGATAAAATAGAAAATACTTTAGAAATATAATTTTTCTCTATTTCATCCACTTTCCAATTCACATCTTCATCTTTGAACTCAATATAGTTAGAAATCTTTGTTTCTGAAGAATTTTCAGCTTGTGTAATAATTTGTTTCATTGCTCTTAATGTTCTTTCTCCAGCCTCTCCAATCGGAGTATAATCTGCTGGATTATTTCCATGAATATAACAATAAATTGCCTGCTTTGTTGCTGTAAATGCTTCTTCTTTGTTTGCAACACCTAATTCTTCTATAGATTTATAAGGATATCCATTAATAATTCTTCTCCATAAGCCAACATCTTGTATCATACTATTTACAGAAACCGTATAAGCACCATTTTCAGCACCTGGTTTTGTTTTATCCAAGCAATATGCCGGATAGTTAATTCCTTCGTATGTATATTGTACATAACTAACCTTGACTTCAACTCCTTTATACCTTAATAAACTTCCACAATCTCCTACCATATAAATATTAGCACTATCTAATTGAGTTGCTACTACACTATTATAAAACACACAAAATTGTAAAACTAATATGATAAATACAACACCTGTTATAATAAAAAGTTTTTTTAATTTTTTCAAATATATTCTCCTCTCTTTTACTAAATTTCTACTGCTTGAATGCATCTTCGATAACTTGGTTCGTTTTCCACACAAGTAATCAATGTCATTCTATTATCTTCTGTATCTTCTAACATTGTCCAATCTGTATCTTGAATAATCTTTTGTTTTTCTACTACATATCTTTTTTCTTGACCTTGATAATAATATCTTATTTCATCTCCTACTTTTAAATCTTTTAAATGTTCGAAATAATTGTTTAAATACCCTCTATTATGTGCTGCTAGTCCTACATTACCAATTAATTTAGAAGTTTCTTTGAAATGTCCTATGTAAAGTTCCATTGTTTGTTTGTCAGTTCCTTCTGCTATACTTGCACTTAATCCAATAGCAGGTATTTCTATATACCAATTACTTTTTTGTTTTTCACTCTCTATAAAAACTTCCTCTTTTGATAAGTCTTGTACATTATTTGTAGTTTCCTCTGTCACTTCATTTATTGCATTGTTTGTATTCTTAATATTTGTATTAATTTCTTGTTGTTCTGAAACTGTAGAATTAAAATTTGCTTGAATTTTTAAAGTAGGTTCAGAAAAATAGAAGATAAAAAATTCTAATAGAAAAAAGACAGCAATAGAAATTAAAAAACTAATGACATTAATCGTAGTTTCACGATAAAGATTCATCCATTGAAAAAATCCCTCCTTTGTTCATTAAAATTGGAATTGTTCTTTAGAAATTTAGATTAAAATTTTTAGACTTTAAATTTATTTGATTAAAATAATTTGATTAAAAATTTTTATAATAGAACAAATACCTATTATTATAATAATACATTTTTTTCCATTTGTAAAGTTTTTTTCATCGCAAATTTCGACAAAAAATGACAGTTTTTAATAAAATAATAGCAAGCCTCAAAGGAAATTTATCAAATTATTCTGAAAGCACGGAATTGAAAGTAATTGAATTAGAAATTGTTTTTAAATTTTTTAGGGGAACTCAAAATTTTTGAGGGTGCTAAAAAATTTAAATTACAATTTCTTTGAAAATTACTTGAACGACGAGCTGAAAGAATAATTTGATAAATTTCCTTTGAGGTTTCTTTAGATTATATTAAATTGCTAAATTTAATTCAAAATAGAATTCTACACCATTTTCTTTATTCATGACACCATATTGGTTTCCATAGTTATTCATAATCGCCCTTACAAAAGATAAACCAATACCAGTTCCACCATCTTTCCTATTTCTAGACTCATCCACTTTATAAAAACGATTCCAAATTCTAGTAATATCTTCTTCTTTAATATTTTTACCAGTATTAAAAACTTTAACTCTTACTTTATTTTTCTCTACATCAACCACATTTTCTATTGAAATCTCTTTTAAACCTTGTATTTCTTCTACATGTTTAATAGCATTTGTAAGATAATTCGTAATAACTTGTTCAATATAAAAATCATCCGCAAGTACCATAATTTCACCACTATATTTTATTTGAACATTTACTTGTTTTTCTTCTAACATAACCTTAGATTTTCTAACAACTTCTTTTTCTACTTCTACAACATTAAATTTTGTATCTTTAAACTCTCTTTTTCCATATTCTAGTTTCATCAATTCTAGCAATTGTTTTACTAATTTATCCATTTTATTAGTTTCATCTAAAATAACTTCTGCATAAAATTTTCTACTTTCTTCATCTGTATTAACATTTTCTAATAATCCTTCACTATACCCTTGAATCAAAGCAATTGGTGTTTTTAGCTCATGAGAAACATCAGAAATAAAACTTTTCCTCATTTCATCAATTTTAGATTTTTCCTCAATATCTTTTTCTAACTCTATATTTGTATCTCTTAATTGTTTAATAGTTTTTTCTAATTTATCAGACATGGCATTAATGCTTTTTCCTAAATTATTAATCTCATCATCTGCCCCTGTAATCCTATATTTATGGCTAAAGTCCAAATTAGCCATTTTTTTAGCAATTGCATTTAATTCTGAAATAGGATCTGCAAATTTCCTAGATACGAAAGATACAATAACTGCAGCTATTAAAATGGCAAATCCAGCCATCAAATATAAGAAATTATTTGAAATTTTAACACTTTCCTGAATAGATGTAATAGGAATACGAACATAAAGCAAGTATCCATTATCTAAAACTCCTGAAAGTAATATATAAGTAATCCCATTTTTAGTATCTTTAATTCTCCTAATTGTCATATCTTCATTTTGCTCTATAATCTCTCCTGTATTATCATATAATCCATTTGACATTGCATTCATCTGTCCTAAAGTAGAAAAGAAATCTTTATTAGATGTATATATACTAACATTTTGATTATTTTTGATTAAAATATCGAAATTATTTTGAACAGAAATTTTTTCTAATTCTGATTCGATATCAATATCTACTGAACTATTATAATAATTATTTACAGTAATATATACAGACTTTAATGCTCTTGTTTTACTGAACAAATAAAATTGTCCAAATACAACATTATTAACAATAATTAAAAATAAAATAATTAATAAAATAACAAAAGATAATGTTATAAATAATTTAACTCTAACTGATTTTAAAGCTTCTCTTATTTTTTTCATGCTTACCATCCTCAATTACTTCACTTCAAATTTATATCCAACACCTCTCATTGTTTGAATATATTTTCCTTTTTTACCCAGTTTATGTCTTATTTTTTTAATATGACTATCAATTGTCCTAGAATCTCCATAATAATCATAATTCCAAACATTATTTAAAATTTTATCTCTTGATAAAGCAATATTTTGATTTTCTACTAAATAAGTCAATAATTCATATTCTCTTAGACTAAGTTCTACAACTTTACCATCTACTTTTACAGTTCTTCCTTCTTTATCAATTTCAATTCCACCATAATCTTTCAATTCTTTTGTATCTTGATTTGTTCTTTTTAAAATAGCTTCCACTCTTGCAACTAGGATTTTAGGGCTAAAAGGTTTAGAAATATATTCATCCACTCCCAATTCGAATCCAAATAACTCGTCTTGTTCTTCTCCTCTTGCTGTAAGCATTATAATTGGTACTTTAGATTCTTGTCTGATTTGTCTTAAAACAGACCAACCATCTAGTTTTGGCATCATAACATCTAATAAAATTAAAGTAATTTTATTCTTATTTTCTTCAAAAACCTCTAATGCTTTTTCCCCATCTTCTGCTTCTAAAATACTAAAACCCTTTGCAACCAAAAAATCTTTGATTAATTTTCTCATCCTTGCTTCATCATCTACTACCAAAATATAATTATTAACCATTATTTACTCATCCTTTCAAAAATAACCATTATTATTATACATTATACAAGGGTTTTATGTCTATATTGTGAAAAGTTTTTCTATTTTTGTGAAAAATCACATATCTTTAAAAACAAATCAAACATTATATTAAAAACTCCTGTAAGTAAAAATACGGGAGTTTCTTTATATAAAATTTAAATATTATGAATTTTTCACTAAAACAGTTTTTGTATCATAAGCAAGTTTAATATTTTCTTCTTGTAAAATTTTCATGATTTTATAATTAATATCTTCTTTTTCAGCTAAATAGCTGTTATAATCTACAGAATCTGTATAACTACAAATCAAAACATTAAGGCCATTAGATGAAATAGTATCAAATTTAACAATAATAGAATCATCAAAAATAGCCTCTCTTGCCTGTAACATATTCATAACTCTAATTTTAAATTTTTCAAGTTTTTCAAGTGAAGTATCAGATTCTATTGTTAAATTAAGTTTATATCTTCTTTTTTCCATTTTGCTCCAATTAATAATAGAAGCATTTGAAATAATAGAATTAGGAATATTAACTAAAGCATTTTCAAAAGTTCTTACTCTTGTACTTCGAAAAGTAATATCTTCAACAGTTCCTTCAAAAGTATCCATCTGTATCCAATCACCAACAATAAAAGGTTTATCTATAAAAACTACTAAACCACCAAATAAGTTCTTAGCAGTATCTTGAGCCGCTAAAGTAACAATAACACCACCAATTCCTAATCCTGCAACTAATCCATTTAGATTAATTCCTAATTCTGTAATCACTAAAAATCCTGCTATTACATAAATAAGTCCCCTAATTACTTTTAAGATAAATAAGAACATAGAATCATCCACTTTTTGTTCCCATTTTACTCTTATTTTTTCTGTCAAACTAGAATTATCAGAAAAACTTCTTGCTAATCCATTTGCAAAAACAATTATACTTAGTATTTTAAAAATTCTAGTCACCCACATCATTGCTTCATTATTAATTTTTAATGGAACTCTCAAAAATACAATTGCTAAATAGAAACCTAAAAGAATTAAAAATAATCTTAATGGTTTATAAAAGGCATTTTCTTTTATCTTTTTTTTACTTTTTTCTTTCCACTTAAACATCTTAATAATGAAATATGCAATCCATGAACTAAAAATTCTAAAAAATATAATAATTCCTATTGCAAATATAATATCTATTATTTCAATTGATGCTATATTTGTTATTAATTCTTCAAATTGTTCCATACTATTATTCCTTTTCTTATTATAAATCTATCCCATATAATCTCTCAATTTTTTACTCCTACTAGGATGTCTTAATTTTCTAAGAGCCTTTGCTTCAATTTGTCTTATTCTTTCCCTTGTAACTTGGAATTCCCTTCCAACTTCTTCTAATGTTCTTGATTTTCCATCTTCTAAACCAAATCTTAGTTTTAAAACTTTTGCTTCTCGAGGAGTTAAAGTATTCATTACTTCTTCTAGTTGTTCTCGTAGTAAAGTATAAGCTGCTGAGTCGTGAGGTGCAGGACTATCATCATCTTGTATAAAATCACCCAAATGACTATCATCTTCTTCCCCTATTGGTGTTTCTAAAGAAACTGGATCTTGTGCAATTTTTTGTATTTCTACAACTTTTTCTACGGGAATTTCCATTTCTTGTGCAATTTCTTCAGGGGTTGGTTCTCTTCCCAATTGTTGTAATAAATGTCTAGATGTACGAATCAATTTATTAATTGTTTCTACCATGTGTACTGGAATCCTAATAGTTCTTGCTTGGTCTGCTATAGCTCTCGTTATTGCTTGTCTAATCCACCATGTAGCATAAGTACTAAATTTAAATCCCTTTGTATAATCAAATTTTTCTACAGCTTTTATTAGTCCCATATTTCCTTCTTGAATTAAATCTAGAAATAACATTCCTCTTCCTACATATTTCTTTGCAATACTTACAACCAATCTTAAATTAGATTCTGCAAGTTGTCTTCTAGCTTCCTCATCATTATTTAATATCTTTTTCGCTAATTCTAATTCTTGATCAAAAGTTAATAGCGGAATTCTTCCTATTTCACGTAAATACATTCTTACAGGGTCATCTACATTTATACCTTCGTAATTAGTATCTTCTGTTATTTCGTCTAATTTTAAATCCTCAACTTCTTTTAAATCTTCAATATCAGGTTCTTCATCTCCATCGTCAGATAACAAGTCTACACCCATTTCTTCAAAAGCATCAAAAACTTGATCGATTTGTTCTGGATTTACATCATCTAATTCTGTTGCTAAATCACCATAAGTAATTTTCCCTTTTTCCTTTGCTTTTTTCAAAATATTATTAACTTTTTCATTTTTTATTTTTTCATCTTCTGGTTTTATATCGATATTATTTTTATGAGTTTCTTTAGATGATTTTTTTATTGTATCTTTTGCTTTTTCTAATTTTTCTATTTCTTCTTTCTCTTCTTTTTTCTTTGCCATTTTTTTAATCATTCCTTTCTAAAAGTATAACACCTTTTTATATCATCTAATTTTAGCTAATTGTAATATAATATTACTTAATTCCTTTTCCAATTCTTTTTTATTGTTTTTTTGTCCATCATCTTCTAATAATGTTAAAATTTCATATTTTCGCTCATTTAATTTTTGTTTTTGATAAGCTTGCATTAATTCATCTATTGCTTTTTCTATATCTTCTATACCATCATCTTGTGCCATTATCATGGTAATATGGCTCTGTTCTTCTTCTGATAAATCATCTATTATTGCATTAATATTACTATTTCCTTTTTCTAATTCTTCATACACTTTTTGAGCTATTTTTTTATTTAATTTACTTTTAAAATCTTCTGGTAAAATATTTTGTTTTATAATTTGAAAAATAGATAAATCTCCTCTTAATACAATGGATAAAATTGTATTTTCTCTCTTTTCTATTGCCTCTGGAACTTCTTTTTCTACACTTTTTAAATGTATTTTAGGAGCTTTTGCTTGTTCTAAAATTTTTTGCCCTTTATTGTCTGCATAGGACAATTTATTTACTTCTGCATAAATTGCTTCTTTAGAAACATTGTATGTTCTTGCTATTTTATCTATATATACTTCTCTTTCCATACTATTATCTATTTTAGCAATTAATTTAGCTATTTCGTTTAAAAATTTTATTTTATCTACTGTGTTTTCTAAATCCAAATTTTTTCTTAATTGTTTTACTTTAAATTCCACAATAGACAATGCTTTATCAATCAAAGCCTGAAATCTTGCATTTCCATATTTAATAATATATTCATCTGGGTCTTTAGCTCCTTCCATTTGGAGAACTCTTATATCACATCCCATATTTTGCAAAATTTCTATTGACCTATTAATAGCTGTTTGACCGGCTCCATCAGAATCAAAACTTAAAATAATTTGTTCAGTATTTTTTCTAAGTAACCAGCCTTGTTGTTGAGTTAAAGCTGTTCCCAAAGGAGCTACTACATTAGTAATACCTCTTTGATGTAGAGAAATAACATCCATATATCCTTCTACTATTAAAAGTTTTTTTGTATCACTTTTTTTTGCTACATTTAGTCCGAATAGATGTCTACCTTTGCTATATACTACATTTTCAGGAGAATTTATGTATTTAGGTTTTGAATCATCTAATACTCTACCACCAAATGCTATAACTTTTCCTCTTGCATCACAAATAGGAAACATAAGTCTGTTACGGTATCTGTCTATGAATTTTCCTTGTTCATTTTTATTAACTAAACCTGATTCTAAAATTTCTCTTTCTTTAAATCCTTGTTTTATTAATTCCTTATACAACTCATCAAATTTCCCTGAAAAGCCTATTCTAAATGATTTTAATGTTTCATTAGATAATTTTCTTTTTTTTATGTATTCTTGTGCAATTTTAGATTCTGGAAGATATAATTTTTGATGGTAATAATTTGCTGTAAATTCATTTATTTGATATATTTTTTCTTTTAATTCTTCTTTTATTGAATCAACATTATTTGATAAAGTTGGTAATTGTATTTGAGCTCTTTCTGCTAACATTTGAAGTGCTTCAATAAAATTAACTCCTTCTATTTTCATCAAAAAAGTAAATACATTTCCTCCTACACCACATCCAAAGCAATGAAATATTTGCTTGTCTGGTGAAACAGAAAAAGAAGGCGATTTTTCATTATGAAATGGGCATAGTCCAAAATAATTTCTTCCACTTCTTTTTAAGTGTATATATTGTGAAATAACATCTATGATATCATTAGCTTGTCTTACTTCTTCTATTATTTCTTCACTATATCTTGCCATCTTGCCTCACTTTCTTTCAAAATATTTCATAATTTCATACATAATTATTTTATTCGACGCATTTTACATAAATCCTTCCTTCTTTAAAAAAAAATTGAATGTACAACAAAAAGGCAAGACTCAAAGAGCTTGTCTTTTTAACTCAACAACATCATCTTATTATCTAATTTATTTACCATTTTAGCATAGGAAACTAAATCTTTAGAAGCTTTTTTATTAACCTCCACCTCTGGTTTATATTTTATTTTATGTTCCAAATTGGCCCAAAAATCCATTGCTAAAGTTCTAATTTGTAATTCTACTTTTACATAAATTTTACTTTTTGACAAACTAACAGGAACCTCTAAGATAATATGATAACTAGAATATCCACTTTCTTTAGGTTGTGTAATATAATCTTTTTCTTTTAAAATATGTACACCTGGAATCTTTTTTATTAAATCTCTTACTGAAAAAACATCTTTTTTTAAAGGGCATATTATTCTAATTCCAGCAATATCATTAATATTCTCTATCATTTCTTGATAAGTAAAAGGATATCCTTTTTTCTTCATTTTTTTCATAATACTTTCTGGTTTCTTTATTCTAGTACTAACATGGTCAATTAAATCATAATTGTAAAAAATTTTAGATTCATCTTGTAAAATACTTATTTTTGTTTCTAATTCTCGAATAGCAATAGAATAAATAAACATCAATTTTTCAAATGTTTCATCTTTTACTGTAATTGGTTCCTTATATTCTAAAAAGTTTTCTATTTTTACCAAATGTGCCTCCTCTTTTTTCTTCTTTTTCATCTGCAACACTCCTTTTATTTAAGTATTTACTATATTGCTTTCTGAAATATCTACTTTTAATATATGCACATTATATTGGTATATTGTTTCCTAAATATATTTTTATGGTGTTTTTTTGATGAATTTTTTATCTACCTTCTTCTTTTTTGTTAATATGAGAATTTTTCTTTATTTTAGGAGAAATAGGTGCTACCTTACATGTATTTTTCACTTGTTTCTCTCTATGTCCTAGAACTGTATCAAATCCTCGTATGACATTTTTTCTCTGTTCAGGAGAAATTGATTTTAATTTTTCCGCCACCCCAGAAGTTTGTAACATTTCGAAAGTAGTTCTAAGGGAATCGTCCTCTAACAATTCTGTACAAAAACTTAAAAACTTTTCTAAACGTTCTTTTGGAATATCTACCAAATTTTCTTCAAACTTTTCAATTGTATCATTAATTCCTATAATTCCTCTTACTTGTGCATGAACATCTTTCAACTGCATTCTAGATAATTTTGTTCCCAATTCTTTTTCAATTGATTGTATAAACTTATCTTCATCTTCATTTGATAGTTCATTCATCCTTTTAGACTGTGGTATACTAAAACGACCTGTTTCTAAATAAGCACTAACAGATTTATTTGCAATATGTTTTAACAATTTATCTTGTAAATCTTTTTGTGTATATCTATAACTACTTTGTTTATATGAATTCCCTTTTTTTCTTTTTTGCCACTCTTCTTCCACTAATTTAGGCATATTCTCTGCAAACATTTCTTCTACTGGTATTAATTTAGATAATGTTGGAATTGTAGTAGTTCCAAAGCGAAAATAATTATTTGCCATTTTCTTTGCTATTATTTTGCGTATCATATTTTGTGCTTTATTGTCTTGTAGATTCACATCTAAACATCTTACTCTTTCTACAATTTCTAACTCTGCCAAGTCCTGGCATTTCTCGTAAATTTCTTCTAACTTTTCATAATCTTTTTTTTCCTTTTTTCTTTCCTCTTCTGTTTGATTTTTCTCTCTACGTTTTTCAATTAAAATTTGCATTTCTTTTTTTAAATCCAAATTTTGTATTTTCTCTGATAATAATTCTTGTCTAAAAATAGCCATATTACCTTTTAATATTAATTCTTTTATTCCTTCATCTGTTAGCTTATCAGATACTGTATCATCTAATACACTGTCTGGAATTTCTTTACTTTTAGTGATTTCTAATGCCACTTTATCTAAAAACTCATTTGGTGCTTGCTCATCATCATCTATCCTAACACCTAATTCCATCAATAAATCTTTTCTAATTTCTGGATGTTTTTCTAACATAGAAAGAAATTTTTCCTTTGCTTTATAAATATCTTCGTCCTCTGCTACATTTATAGCTTCCCTAACCATTTGTTCTACTTTATTATTTTTACCTAATATTTTATTTATTAATTTCATTTTTTCTTTCCTTTCTGTAAAACCTTGAATTTTCTTTCTTATTTTATCATTTTTATGTTTACCAGTCAACTGGCAATAAAAAAGTCTTAAATATATTTACATTATTTTAACAATCTATAATCCAGTATAAAATAATAAACATATACTTAAGACTTA
The DNA here is from genome assembly GCA_944389395.1 of uncultured Clostridia bacterium. GTDB lineage: Bacteria > Bacillota > Clostridia > TANB77 > CAG-508 > CAG-269. Next base: position 24,519 of record CALXME010000008.1, read on the forward strand.
TTTCAAATTCTATTTCCCATAATAACTGTCTAATAAAATTTCTTTTAATTCTGTAACTAAAGGTACTCTTGGATTTGCTGTTGTACATTGGTCTTCAAATGCTCTATCTGCAAGTAAATCCACTTTTGCTAGAAATTCTTGTTCTTCAATCCCAGCTTCTTGAAGGCATTTTGGCATATTTAAATGTTCATTCAATTCTTTTATTTTTTGTATTAAACTTTCTATTCCTTCTTCAAGTGTATTAGCTGGCAACCCTACTTTTTTAGCAAGCATTGCATATTTTTGGTCTGCGATAAAATATTCATATTTAGGAAATGAAACAAATTTTGTTGGTTTAGAAGCATTATATCTAATAACATATGGTAATAAAATGGCATTAATTCTTCCATGTGGTAAATGAAATTCTGCTCCGATTTTATGTGCTAAAGAATGATTTATTCCTAAAAATGCATTTGTAAATGCCATACCTGCAATTGTACTTGCATTATGCATTTTTTCTCTTGCAGTTTTATCACTACCATCATCATATGCTTTTTCTAGATATTGCATTACTAATTCTACTGCTTTTTCTGCTAGTCCATCTGTATAATCTGAAGCCATATTAGAAACATAGGCTTCGATTGCATGTGTTAATACATCCATCCCTGTATCTGCTGTAACAGATTTTGGCAAACTCATTACTAAATCTGGGTCAATAATTGCTACATCTGGTGTTAATTCATAATCAGCTAAAGGATATTTCTTATTTTTCTCTTTATCTGTAATGACTGCAAAAGATGTCACTTCTGAACCTGTTCCTGAAGTAGTTGGAATTGCTACCATTTTACATTTTGTTCCTAATTTAGGAAATTTGTATGTTCTTTTCCTAATGTCCATAAATTTTAATTTTAATCCTTCAACATCTGCATCTGGATTTTCATAAAATAGCCACATTCCTTTTGCAGCATCAATTGGGCTTCCTCCACCTAATGCAATAATCACATCAGGTTTAAAAGTTTTCATTACTTCTACACCCTTTTTTATCGTATCAAAAGATGGGTCTGATTCTACATCACTAAATATTTCTGAATGGACATATTGTTGTCTTTTTCTCAAATGATATAAAATTTTATCTACATATCCTAATTTCATCATTCCTTCATCTGTTACGATAAATGCTCTTTCAATATCAGGCATTTTTTCTAAATATTGAATAGAACCTGCTTCGAAATATATTTTTTCTGGTATTTTAAACCATTGCATATTAACCCTCCTTTTTGCAACTCTTTTGATATTAATTAAATTAACACTAGACACATTAGCAGTTGTAGAATTTCCTCCAAAGGAACCACAACCTAGTGTTAAAGATGGCATATTAGTATTATAAATATCTCCAATTGCACCATGCGTAGAAGGTGAATTTACAATAATTCTACCAGCTTTCATTCTTTTAGAAAATTCTAAAATAGTTTGTTTATCTTCTGAATGTATAACAGCAGAATGTCCTAATCCCCCAAATTCTATTAATTTTTCTGCTTTTTCTATACCTTCTTCCTTATTCTCTACAATATAATAAGTTAATACAGGACTTAATTTTTCTTTTGAAAATGGATAATCTCTTCCAATTCCTTCTTCATATACAACAAGAACCTTTGTATCTTCTGGCACCTCAAAACCCGCATCTTTTGCTATTTTATAAGGGGGTTGCCCTGGTACATGTGATTTTAATTTATATCCATATTCTTCTGTATATTCAAACATGCTTTCTGCTAATTTTTGTTTTTCTTCAGGACTAACAAAATAACATCCAGCTTCTCTCATTAATTTTTCAAATTCTTGATAAATATCTTTATCTACCAAAACAGCTTGTTCTGAAGCACATATCATACCATTGTCAAAAGCTTTAGACATTACTAAATCATTGACAGAAGTCGGCAATTTTGCAGTCTTATCAATATAACAAGGAACATTTCCTGGCCCTACTCCTAATGCTGGTTTACCACAAGAATAAGCAGACCTAACCATTCCTGTTCCTCCTGTTGCTAAAATAAGATTAACATCAGGATGATTCATTAAAGCTCTAGTTGCTAAAATACTTGGTTCCTCTATCCATAAAATACAATTTTCTGGAGCTCCTGCAGAAATTGCTGCATCTCTTAAAATCTCTGCCGCTCTACTACTACATTTTTGAGCAGATGGATGAAATCCAAATATAATAACATTTCTTGTTTTTGCTGCAATAATAGATTTAAACATCGTAGTAGAAGTAGGATTTGTAACAGGTGTTACACCTGCAATAATACCAACAGGTTCTGCAATTTCTACATAATCTTCTTCATCATCTTCACGAATAATTCCTACCGTTTTTTCATATTTAATACTATGATATACATATTCTGTTGCAAACATATTCTTTGTTATTTTATCTTCATAAATTCCTCTACCTGTTTCTTCTACTGCCATTTTAGCAAGTTCCATATGATGTTCTAATCCTGCCATTGACATTGCTTTTGTAATATTGTCTACTGTTTGTTGGTCTAATTTTAAATATTCTTCAGATGCCTTCTTTGCTTTTTGAACTAAAGCATCAATTTGTATTTTTACCTTTTCTTCTGTTATTTCATTTTCAGCCATATAAAAACCTCCATTTTATAAAACTTCTTGTTCTTTAGTTTAACCAATTCTATTATATATTATTAAGAAAAATTGTCAATAGAAAAAAAGCCATTATGGCTTTCTTCAATAAGTATTTAAGAATATATATAATAATTAGAAAATGTATTTTATTTTTTATGCAGTAACAAGTCGTGGGGACCAGCAAGCATACAGTCTGTTTATCTTATTCACTATTTTATTTACATTTCTTTACAGACTGTGCGATGCTGGGAGTTACAAATAAAAAATAAAATACATTTTTATATAAAAATACAACTACCAAACAATTATCTTTTTCAGTTACTGATACAAATAATTTTGTGGATTCACATGTTCTCCATTAATTCGAATCTCTAAATGCAAATGTGGACCTGTTGAATTACCTGTTGAACCAACTAAAGCAATTACATCTCCTGCAGTTACCTTTTGCCCCACAGATACATACATTTTACTAGTATGACCATACCAAGTTTCTAATCCATTTCCATGGTCTATTTTTACTAATTTACCATAAGACCCTTGATAGCTAGCACACGTAACAGTTCCATCTGCAATCACCTTGATAGGTGTCCCTGTAGATGCTGCAATGTCTAATCCGGTATGTGTTGATTTTCTAATTCTACTACTTACTCCATAACGAGAAGTAATCACCCCAGAAACTGGTTGCACTGCTAACTTAATTCCATTAATAGAAGGCATTTTGTCTAATCTTTCTTGCTCTTCTTTTTGCTTTTGCACTTCTTCTGCTTTTTGTTCTACTTTTTCTTCAATCGTAGATTTTGCAACTTCCAATGAAGTCGCCTCTATTTCTCCTGCTTCTTCTGTATATTTTTCTATAATACTTAAATCTACATTATCTAATTCATTTTCTTTTAATTGCCCAACTAGTTCTTCTGCTTCTTCTTTTGTATTAACTGTTTCTACTGTCTGATTTGCGACAGCAATTTCATAATATTTGTATGTTACAACAACATCTTCTTTTATTTCTGAAACTAATTCTTCTTCATTGGTATCAAGTGTTCTATCTACTAGTTTTAACTCATATTCTGGATTTGTTTTTAAAACAACATTATCTACGTTTTTTCCTTCTACAATAGCATTTTCTTTTAAAGATTCCTCAAATGCCTCTTTATTTTGTACATATCCAAGTTGTTCTCCAGAAATGCTTACTTGATAGATTGGCTTATATTTAATTAAAATAATCGCGATAATAAAACCAAAAGCTACCATTGTAATGTTAAAAAACTTCAAGATTTCTTTTGTATAGAATTTTAGTTTCTTGTTTAAAATAAATATTCACTCTCCTTTTCGAATAACAACTTATGTCTCCTTAAATATAGACATAAAAATAACAAATATTTTAAACGCGACTATTTCTAATTATACTACATATTCTTACCAAAATCAAATTATGTATACATGATTTTTTCCAATTTGTCCATCTTTTTTCAAAAACCCCAAAATTAAACCTCATTTTTCCATTTTTTACTCTCATTTCCTCCTTTTTTCTCTTTTTTACTCATTTTTGCATTTATGTTTACTTTTATCATAATATTTCAGACTTTCCTAAAACTCACTTTTACTATATTCATCTCTTCATCGATATATTCTCACTTGTATTAACTGATAAGTAAAATATATATAGTTAGTTTCTGTAAAGTTAAACCATAAAATGCTATATTATACGAGAAGAATGGGAAGGTGATAAAAATGGCATTAGATTACACAGTAATCGGACAAAGAATTAAACAAGCAAGATTAGCCAAAAATTATACGCAAGAAGATTTAGCAGAAAAAATAGATATTTCTGTAGCTTTTTTAAGTAGAGTAGAAAGAGGAAACTCTCATATTAATTTAAAAAGACTAAATCAATTATGTGGTTTATTAGACGTATCAGAAGGATATGTTTTAAATGGTGCTTCTAGTAGTTCTAAGAATTATTTAGACCAAGAATTCGCTGAACTATTAAAAAATTGTACACCAGAAAAACAAAAACTTATTTATAATGTAGCAAAAGTAATTGCTGAAACTGAAACAGAAACAGAATAAAGTTAAGAGTCAATTCAATATTTGAATTGACTCTCATTTTTTAAATATACTTAAAACTTTACTAAAAAATCTTTTTATAAAACTTTCTTTTTTCACTATCATCAAATTATTATCTATTGTAATATTATTAATCTTTTTTCTTTCTATAAATATTTGCTCTATACTTTTTCCTTGCCTCTGTTTTTCATAAAATTCCTGTTGGTCTTTGATAGCAAATTCTTGTTTTTCCTCCTCCGTTGCCCAATAACTTCTATAAATTAAAGATAAAACAGCCTCTGTTTCTTTTAATAATGGTTGTTTATCTATATCTATATTAGTTTGTATATTTGTTTTATAATCATGATTCATATTGTCTTTTATAAAACTAATAAATTTAACTGGAATTTTAGATATTAATTCATCTTCTGTATTTTGCAATATATCATATACTTCTTTAAACGAATTTCTATATGCCTCATCTATCATAAGCAATTGCTCCTTTATCCTTTGTCATTTTTTTAATACGATTATATGCAGAATGTACCCTATCTGCTGGTGTTCTCATTGCTATTTGCCTAAATTGTTCTCTTTTAAATCTATTTTGTGCAAAACCTTTCCTGTCATTTTCTTGGAATACTTGTGCCTGCTTAACAGATTCCCACCTATCCATATAAATCTTTCTATCTTCTGGTTTTTCCATGATAAGATTTAGAAAATTTTCCGCTTTTTCCTTTTCTGTTACATCTGTTTGATAAAACATAGATAATCTATCTTGATATAATTCTGGATTATCTGTCATCTGAATAGCAGTACTTATCAAAGAAGCATATAAAAATACATTTTGTTTTATAACTTCTGGCTCTAATGTGCCATTTGCCATTCTAAATTCAATTGTATTTTTTTGACTATTTCCAATATTAGATAAATTTAATCCTGCATAACGTCTCTCATCTAATTTATATTTACTAACAAGCATTTTCATTTTTCCAAATTTTTTATAAGATACCTTTAACGTTCCATCCTCTATTTTCTTTAATATTTTCTTTCCTGTAGGAACTGCCATTCCTTTTCTCCAAATGGCTGTAACCATACGTAATACGCCTTTCAAATCTCGATAAATTGCTCCTTTTCTTAAAGGCTCTCCTTTATCATTACACATTTTATAAAGTAATTCTTCTGATTCCGCATATAATCGTAAAAAATTTTTCATTTTATTTGGGTCTTGCATTAAACAATCCGCATCAAAATGGATATGTAAACCACATTTCTCATCTGCAACTACTTTATCTCCCTTGTCCCCAGGAAATTTTTTCATCTGTTCACACATAACAAAAACATCTTCCCAGCATTGCTCATCATCTTTCAAAATAGGTGATACTAATTCTGCCCCACCTTCTTCAACAAGTCTTTCTTCACTTTTAGTTGCCATGTGCCAATTCTTACTTTTAATATACTCTGCACTCTCTCCTGTATATAGACTATTTTCTCCTTTTGTTTTTACATTATATGCTTCTAGTTCTATTCCAAATTTAAAATATTCTGGTAATCCTAACTTTTCAAATTTTTTTGTATATTTCATAATTTTTCACTCTCTTTTGTTTTATGCTTTCATTGTACTATATTTATTTAAAAATATCAACCTAGCAAAATTCCAGTTACAATCCACAGAATTCTTTATTTATTTTTTCATTTCCATTGCGTATCTTTTTTATTTATGTTATGATAATATGCGGAAAAAATGGAAATACTAAAAAAAGTAAAAAATAAAGGAGGAATCAATAAATGAATTTTGAACAATGGAAAGGATTTCAAAAAGGTGACTGGCAATCTGAAATAAATGTAAGAGATTTCATTCAAAGAAATTACACACCATATGAAGGAAATGACAGTTTTCTTGCAACCACAACAGAAAAAACCCAAAAATTATGGGACAAAGTATTAGACTTATATAAAAAAGAACAAGCATCACCTGGTAGTGTCTTAGATATTGATACCAAAACAGTTTCTACCGTTTCTAGCCATGAAGCAGGATATATAGAAAAAGACTTAGAAGATATTGTAGGACTTCAAACAGACGCTCCTTTAAAAAGAGCTATCATGCCATTTGGAGGAATCAGAATCGTAGAAAAATCTTGTGAGGCATATGGAAGAAAAGTAGATGAAGAAGTAGAAGAAATCTTCCACAAATATAGGAAAACACATAATGATGGTGTATTTAGTGTTTATACACCTGATATTAGAGCTGCAAGAAGTTCCCACTTAATCACAGGTCTTCCTGATGGATATGGACGTGGTAGAATTATTGGAGATTATAGAAGAGTTGCTCTTTACGGAGTAGATGTATTAATAGAAGAAAAGAAACAAGAATTAGAAGTATTAAATGTAGATGAATTAACAGAAGAAGTGATTCGTGAAAGAGAAGAAATTAGTGAACAAATCAAAGCTTTAAATGAACTAAAAGTAATGGCATCTAAATATGGATTTGATATTTCTAAACCTGCTCAAAACAGTAAAGAAGCTGTACAATGGTTATATTTCGGATATTTAGGAGCTATTAAAGACCAAAACGGAGCAGCGATGAGTCTTGGTAGAACTTCTACTTTCTTAGATATCTATTTTGAAAGAGATTTAAAAAATGGAAGCATCACAGAAGAACAAGCACAAGAAATCATGGACCACTTTGTAATGAAACTAAGATTAGTTCGTTTCTTAAGAACACCTGAATATAATGAATTATTTAGTGGTGACCCAGTATGGGTAACAGAAAGTATTGGTGGTATGGGAATTGATGGTAGAACATTAGTTACTAAAAACTCTTTTAGATTACTACACACATTGGAAAACTTAGGACCTGCACCAGAACCAAACATGACTGTTCTTTGGTCTACTAGACTTCCAGAAGGATTTAAAAGATTTACCACAAAATTATCTATCAATACCTCATCTATTCAATATGAAAATGATGACTTAATGAGAATCACATTAGGAGATGATTATGGAATTGCATGTTGTGTATCTCCTATGAAAATTGGAAAACAAATGCAATTCTTTGGTGCTAGAGCAAATTTAGCAAAAACTTTACTATATGCGATTAATGGTGGTAAAGATGAAATTTCTGGAAAACAAATCACACCTATTTTTGCACCAATTACAAGCGAATATTTAGATTACAATGAAGTAATGACAAAATTTGACCAAATGATGGATTATGTTGCAAGAATCTATATAAAAGCCTTAAATGCAATTCACTATATGCATGATAAATATTCATATGAAGCAATTGAAATGGCTTTACATGACAGAGAAATACTAAGAACAATGGCTTGTGGTATAGCTGGGTTATCAGTTGTAGCTGACTCATTATCAGCGATAAAATATGCAAAAGTCAAAGTTATTAGAAATGAAGATGGACTTGCTGTTGATTATGAAGTAGAAGGTGACTTCCCTAAATTTGGAAATGATGATGACAAAGTAGACCAAATAGCAGTTGATATTACAAAAAGATTTATGAATAAACTAAGAAAACATCAAACATACAGAAATTCAAAACAAACTTTATCAATATTAACAATAACTTCAAATGTTGTATATGGTAAAGCAACAGGAAACACACCTGATGGAAGAAGAGCTGGAGAACCATTTGGACCAGGAGCAAACCCATTACATGGAAGAGATACAAATGGTGCATTAGCAGTAATGAACTCAATTGCAAAATTACCATTTGACTCTGCAGAAGATGGTATTTCCTATACTTTCTCTATCACACCTGGGACTCTTGGAAAAACTGAAAATAGTCGAATTACTAACTTAGTTAATATGTTAGATGGTTATTTTGCACAAACAGGTCATCACATTAATGTTAATGTATTTGATAGGAGTTTATTAGAAGATGCTATGGAGCATCCTGAAAAATATCCACAACTAACAATTAGAGTATCAGGATATGCTGTTAACTTTACAAAACTTACTAGAGAACAACAATTAGATGTTATTAATAGAACTATTCATGAAAGAATATAGATAGGAGAAATCATGGAAGAAAAAGACCTAAAATATTATGCTAAAGTACACTCTATAGAATCTTTTGGAACAGTAGATGGACCAGGAATTAGATTTGTTTTATTTTTACAAGGTTGTCACTTACAATGTAAATATTGCCATAACCGTGATACCTGGGATATAAATGGTGGAAGTTATAAATCTTTAGACTCAATTTTTGAAAAGATTTTAAACTATAAAAACTATATCTATCCTAATGGCGGTGTCACCATTACAGGTGGAGAGCCTTTATTACAAGCCAAATTTCTAATAGAATTATTTTCAAAATTGAAACAAGTAAATATTCATACTTGTATTGATACTTCTGGAATGGTAGCTTTAACAGAAGACATTAAAAAAGTATTATCTTTAACAGATTTAGTTTTATTAGATATTAAACACATTGATGATAAAAAGTGTAAAGAATTAGTAGGAAAATCTAATAAATTAGAACTAAACTTTGCAAAATATTTAAGTGATAATGGAATTAAAATGTGGATTAGACAAGTTATTATTCCCGGATATACAGATAACCCAGAAGATTTACTAAAATTAAAAGACTTTTTATCTACTTTAAAAACAGTAGAAAAAATAGAATTGCTTCCTTATCATGATATGGGAAAATTCAAATGGAAAAAACTCGGATTATCTTATGATTTAGAAAATGTTCCAAATGCTACTACAGAAAATCTCCAAAAAGCAAAAGAAATCTTAGGCATTTCATAATACCTAAGATTTTTTTAATTTATTATATTATAAAATCACATTCCTAATAATTTTAATTCAACATTTTCCATTTTATACTTTCCATCAACTAATTTAAATTCAACTAAAGTATTTTCTAATGTTTCTTCATTTTGCCTTAAATCAGTCGTAAAATATAATTTTATTTGTGGAATTTCTACTTGCTCTGTTACAATTTCTTTAAAACATTCTGCCATATGTTTTTCATCTTCGCAAATCAAAATTAATTGTGGCATACTAGAAAATCCCGAATCTCCTGGCACAAAATTCTCATAGAAATCTTTATACAATCTCATTTTTTCAACTAATTTCTTTTGCCAATCATTTTCTCTTCTAAATACTTCAAATACAAATTGAATAGACTTATTATTCTTTGTTAATTTTACAGCTCCTCCAGATGCTTTGAATAATTTTCCAGTTACTTTAGCAGTGATTGCTGGTTTTACAATATAGCTGTCAAAAGCTTTTACTTTTCTTAAATATGCAATTAATGTTTGATTTCCTGCCAATCTTTTCTTTATCATAGGAACTGGTTTAGTATTATCAGATGGTTGCCATTTACAATCTATTTCTTTAGATGTTAATAAATATTTTCCCATCTTTTCTAAACAATAAATTCTATAAATTCCTTTTCCCTCATCAGAAGTAAAATAATATCTTGTTAATATTTTAGATTTTACTAATTGCTCTAATTTATTATTTAACTTGTCTTGGCTTTTAGGGTCAAAACCTTTAATCTCTAGCATTTGATATAATTGTCTAGAAGTAATGAATTCAAATTCATTCACTAAATCCAAAATAGCAAAATGCAGTTCATTAATATGTCCTATATTAATTTTATGTACAATTTGGTTCATAGAAACATATCCATCTTTTCCATCAAATGTTTTAATTTCACCTTTTCTAATAGCAAATGGTGATACTTGTGCTTTTATCTGGTTATCTTCAACCATATAAATCCCTCCTCAAAATTTGAAAAACTCTTATTATTTTATCTGATGTAAAATTGATAATTTTATTTTTCTTTTGCTTTCATCTATTTTTTTAATATAGACTTCTACCTTTTGACCATATGTAAAACCTTCTTTGTATTCCGCCATTCCAACTAAATTAGGAGCAAGTTCAATAAAAATTCCATTCTTATTTTTTTCTGTTTCTCTTACAATTCCTTTTACTTGTGTTCCTTGTTTGAATTTTTTTGCATTATCTTCCCAAGTTCCCAAAATTTCTTTATAAGATAACATTACTTTTCCAGTTTCTCTATCAATAGATTTTACCACAATTTTCAACTTTTGTCCAATTTTTAACCTTTCAAAAGGAGTTTTTATTCTAGCAACAGATAAATCTTCTATATGCACTAGTCCAACTATTCCTCCTCCAATCTCCACAAAAGCTCCATATGGTTTAATATTTTTTACAATTCCAATTACTTCCTGTCCTTCTTGTAATTCGTTTTTAATCCAATTTAGTGCTTCTTGTTGAACTTCTTTGCGAGATAAAATAGCTACACTTTCTGTTGACAAATTTTTTACTTTAAATTGCACAAATTTATCTACTTTCCCTGTACATAAATTTGTTTTAGGTATTCCACCTTCTTCTACATTAATCGCTTCGACTTCTGCTCTAGGAATAATTCCTTCTAAGTTTTTCCCTAATTTAACATGTAAATTATAGTTTTCATCACATTGTTCTACAATTCCTTGTAAAGTTTTTCCTGTATGTATATATTTCTGTAATGCATCTTCATCTAGCTCTAATTTTTCATTTACCCAACCTTCTGGTATTATCTTAAATGTATTCATTTTTTCTCCTTATCTTCTGTTTTCTCTATTATACAAATATTTTCTTATAATGTAAATAGATAATAAAAATATAATATAAAGTACTTAGTTCACCTTTTATCCATTCTATTTTAATATTCTTTCCACTTCTTGTTTTGACAAAAAACGCCACTTGCCAAGAGGCAAATCTTTAACATCAATTCCAGAAATTTTACTTCGATGCAAAGCCAAAACAGGATAGCCTACTGCTTCACACATCTTTCTTATTTGTCTATTTTTACCTTCATGAATTGTAATTTCTAAACGAGAACTATTTTTTTCAAGAATTGTTTTTAAAATCTTAACTTTTGCAGGTTTTGTTGTATAGTCCCCTATTTTGACACCATTTTTTAAAAGTTCCACATCTTGTTTAGTAACAATCCCCTTTATTGTAACAGTATAAGTTTTATCTATTTCATGTTTTGGATGTGTTACTTGATATACAAAATCACCATCATTTGTTAAAATTAATGCCCCTGAAGTATACATATCTAGCCTTCCTACTGGAACAATTCTTTGTTTTACTTTTACTAAATCTAATACAGATGGTCTTTTAAATTGGTCATTTACTGTTGTTACATACCCGATAGGTTTATTTAATAAAATATATATATTATTTTCTTTTTCTTTTATTTTTTTATCTTGATATAATACAATATCTTTTTGTGGATTTATTTTAGTCCCTAATTCATAGACAATTTGTCCATTTACTTTTATTTTCCCCTGTTTAATTAATTCTTCTGCTTTCCTTCTAGATGTTATTCCACAATCAGCTATGTATTTTTGCAATCTTACTTCTTCCATTTTTATTATCCCTCGATTAATTTTTTCATGTACTCAGGTAACTCTGCTTCTAATTTCATTTCCTTTCCTGTAATAGGATGTTTAAATTCCAAACTTTTCGCATGTAATGCTTGTCCTTTTATTCCCCATTTATTTTTTCCACTAGAATAAGTCGTATCTCCTATTAAAGGATAGCCTATTTGTGATAAATGTACCCTTATTTGATGAGTCCTTCCAGTTTCGATATTTACTTCTAATACTGTATAATCATCAAATCTTTTTAAAACCTTAAAATGCGTAATCGCTTCTTTTCCTTTTTTCGTCACTGCCATTTTTTTTCTGTCCTTTTCACTTCTTCCGATTGGCATATTAATCGTTGCCTCATTTTCTTTTACAACACCTCTAACAACTGCTATATAAGTCTTTTTAACCTCATGCTTTTTTATCTGTTCACTTAAATTTATATGAGCTTTATCATTTTTAGCAACAATAATAATTCCGAGAAGTATCTTTATCCAATCGATGCACGATTCCTGGTCTAATCTCTCCCCCTATACCAGATAAAGAATCTTTGCAAATAGCCATAATTGCATTAACAAGTGTACCATCTGGATTTCCATTAGCAGGATGAACTACCATACCTTTAGGCTTATTCACTACAATAATATCATTATCTTCATAGATAATTTCCAAAGGTATATTTTGTGCCTTTAAAGTAATTTCTTTTGGTTGCTCCTCTTCTAAAGTAATTTCATCCTTTTCTTGTACCTTATAAGATGGCTTTACTTTTTTATCATTTACTTTTATCATTTCTTTTTCTATTAACCTTTGTATAGTAACTCTTGACAAATCCGCATTTTTCTCTGATAAATAACAATCTATTCTTTTATTAGTTTCTTCTTGGTTTACAACAAATTTTTTCATAATTATTCCTTCTCATTTTTTATGTTCTTTTCTTCTTTACTTTTTCTCCATTCATTTACTGTAAATGATGCAAATCTAGCAACAATACATATCCAACCAATTATAATAAATATATCAGCTAAATTTAAAATAGGAAGTGGTACCACATTTGTAAAATCAATATATTCTACTACATAACCTCTTACTAATCTATCTATTAGGTTACTAATACCTCCTGCTAATACAAAACTCAAAAAAATTTTCAATTTAGTATCTACAAATTGATTTTCGATTTTTAGAAATCTATAAACAATACCTAATACAATGATATTAGTAAAAACATATAAAATCGTAGAGTCTGTATCTACTCCATAAGTTCCTTGCGTGTTTTGTACAATGTGAAATTGTAATACATTTGGAATAACAGTAATATCTCCTATCACTGATAATATTATTTTGATAATTTGGTCTACAATAAGAATAGCAAAGATAATAACATAAATATGTTTTTTCTTTTCCTTCACCTTAATTAAATCTTTTTTAATTTGTTCCATTAATATTTTTTCCCTTTCTCTTAAAGATATTTTCCTATTCTTCTTGAGCTACTTTTGCACTTTCTCTTTCATAAATAACAAAATATTTATCACTATATAATTCTTTATAATTAGGGTCTTTTGTTTTAGTAATTATCATATTCATTTTTGAATTTTGATAGGTTATTACATGTGTAATTTGATATTTTTCAAAAACATCTTCATAAAATCTACTAATATTAGAAGTTTCGATAAAGTCCATAAAAATATCATCTTCTTTGCCACTAAATTCTGGTGCATATAAATCTGCGCGTGAATCAATAAATACTGGTATTCCTCTAAATAGCATATAACTTCCATAATTATATTCATTATAAAATCTAGCAAGTCCAATATCAATATTTTCTAAAATATAATCACAAGCTTTTGTTGGATAAGTAGATTCATCAACATAAGAGTCATCAAACTTATCTTTACCAAAATCATAAGTTAAATATACTGTTCCTGCAGTAAGTAGTAAAATAACTACAACATTAGTAGTAAGTTTTTGTACAAAATAATTTCCGTTTTCAATATACTGTTCTAATACTTCCATTATTAGTCTATTTAACACAAAAACACCTACAATAGCAAACATTGTTACCTGTCGATGTGACATTAACATTAAATAACACAGTCCTGCAATCATAAACAAATCACATAATCTGAGCTTAGCCTTTGTAAAGATTAAAATTGCTAAAAACATTACTAATACACACATTACCTCTGTTTCATTAGAAAGTGTCATAGGTAAATGTTCATTGATATTTTGTGTTGTATTTCCTTGCATTGTTTTTGCTAAATACGTATAAGGTGTATCTCCTAATGGCGTTAATAAGCCTGTTAATGTACATACCAACATAATTAAAATTAAAAAAGGTACAGCATTATTTTTTACTAATTTAATTTTATATGGATTTTTTAAATCTTTTGTTCTTTTTACTTTTACTCTATCTATTTTTTCTTCTAGTTCTTTTAATTCATCTGTAATTTGTTGCACTTTTTCTTTTTGTCCTATTTTTTTAGATAAATATTGTATTTTTATCTTTTTCCATAACACTTCCCATTTGCGATAAATAATAATTTCACCTAACAATGCTATTAAATATTCTGCAATATATGGTAAATATAATACAAAATAAAATGGCCAAACTGCTACATGTAAATTAGCAATTAAAATAGGTATTATAATAAGTCCTAATACATACCTTTTTTTCTTTGTTTCTAAAAATTTTTCTATGAAATAAATCGTAAATACAAATAAAATAAAGGTTACTAATTGTGCTCTTGCTGCAATATAATCTCTTATTAAATACATTACTCCTATTGTTAAAATAAAAGAAATTAATTTGTTTTTAACTAATTTTGTATTTGTTACATAAATACTAACTCCTAATATAACAGATAAAATACAAGTTACAATATAAATGCCATTCATACCAAAGAAATTATAAATCTGATATGTTAACCAATCATATAGCCAATGTGGATATGTATATGCTAAATCCTCATGCCAAGAAAAAGGGTCTTTCATATCAATTCCTTCTCGTGCAATATGTTCTCCTATTTTTATGGTATAATAAGTATCATTTTGAAAAGTAACAGGAGTTAATGCAATACTAAATACTGATATTAAAATAATTGCTAAAATAGTAAAAACAAAACTTTTATTTAAAATCTTTTTTATTTTACTCTTTTGTGATTTTTTGTCTATTTTTGATTCTGTCATAAAAACTTTCTCCTCATTTTTTTATTTGCTCAAATTATATCAAAAAGAGTTTGAAAAAACTAGTCTTTTCAAACTCTTTTTACATTTTATCGCTCGAAATCTTATACAGCTTCTTGATTTTCTTCTATTTTTGTTTCATCCTTTTCTTCTATTACTTCCAAACTTCCAACAGAAACCTCATAAGCTATTCTAGTTTCAGAAGTTCCATCTTCATGTTTCTTTTCATAAGTTCTAGATTGTACTCTTCCTACTAATTTTACTTGTGTTCCTACTTCTAAATTTTGACAAAATCTAGCATTTCTTCCCCAAGCAATACAAGGAATATAATCTGATTTATTATATGCTCTGTTAACTGCTAATAATAAATCTGCTATTTCTCTTCCAAAAGGTGTTTGACGATAAATAGGTTTTTTACAAATATAGCCGATTAGTACTACCTCATTTGTAATAATATCTTTTCTTACCATTTCATTGTCTAACTCTTCTGGTTCTTCTTCAATTTCTTGTAAATCTTTTGCAAACACTGTTAAAATTAATCTATTTTTTTCATTTTCATAGCTATTGTAAGATCTAAATTGTCCTTTAATCAATAATTTTTTTCCTTCTGTTAAAGTATCCTCTTTCAACAATCTTTCTGATATAGTGATTGGAATAATGTCTGCATTACCACTTAAACGTGGAATAGATAAATTAAAAATATAAAATCTCTCTCCATAAATTTCATGGCTAAATTTCTTTTCTCCTGTAACTTTTCCAACTAATGTTAAATAGTTGTTTTCTAAATAACTTGTATCCAATTTCTTTTCCTCCTTAAATTTTTTATCTTTCATTTGTTTACGCTCAAGTCAACTTACATTACCTATTATACAACATTTTTTTGGTTTTGTCTACATAAAAAGTTAAATTAAGTTAAAAAAACCAGTTTTTTCTAAGTTTTTGAAGATTATTTTTCTGAAAAAAGAAGAAAAATAATCACAACAACCAAAATATCTTGTGGCGATAACTTATAGTTTTCATCTATTTTTAAAATTTTTTCTCCCATTTCAATTTCTTCACCTTCTATGTTTATAAAACTTCTTTGTAATGCAATTAAAGCATTTTCTTCATTGATACTTGAAATTGTTACTGTAGATTTTTGATTTAATCCATAAGTAATAATCGTCATTTTTTCCTTTTCTAGAAATTCTAACGGAATAGTACTATCTGCATTTAAAACAAGATATTTAGCTTCTAAACACAATTTTTTTACCATCTGCTTCTGTGGTAACATATTTTCAAAAGGGCATGTAATGATAATGATATCAAATTTTACATGTTTTATATTTTCTATACTTTTAGAATTAATATGAATAATTTGATATGCTCTTTCTTTTTGTTGATGATAAATATACTGTTTTATACTTTCAAAATTTTTAGAATTTGCAATAATTCCAATGAAAGACATCTTCTACTCCTTGAACTTTTCTTTTTATATTATTTCCCTTTTTGGTAATTTTATACATTATTTTTTAGGAACTACTTTATATTGTTCTCCATTGGCATCAATTTGTGCATTTTCTTGATAAATCAAATCTGAAACTTTTACAATGTCTAATCCTTTTGCTTTTATATTTTTCAATAACATATCTAAACTGTCTGCTGTATGTTTTGTACCATTGTGCATTAAAATAATATCTCCTTCTTTTAACTTACTGTCTAACTTTTTCCACATTTCTTCTCCTGTTAAGCCTGTATAATCTAAGGTATCTAAACTCCATTGAATAACCTGATATCCCTTATCTTTTGCAGCTTGTATTACTGTATTATTATATTCTCCATAAGGAGCTCTATATATTTTTGTTCTACTTCCTGTTATCTTTTCAATTTTATCATTGCTTTTTTCTATTTCTTCTATGTTTTTATCATAGCTTAAATTGTTGACATGAGGATGTGTATCACTATGACTAGCTATTTCATGTCCAGCTTGATGAATTTTCTGTACCGCTTCTGGAAATTTTTCTATCCAATTTCCTACCATAAAAAATGTTATTTTTACTTGGTTTGCTTCTAATGTATCTAAAATATTGTCTATATCGTCTGCATTCCAGTCGCAATTTCTTTTGTGATAGATATTTATTTAATAAAAACTATCCTAACTTTTATTTTTACTTTGGTTGGATAGTTTTCATTTTATAATTCAATTCTGCCTAATAAAAAATCTATTGCACTTATTTGTTTTATTCCATTATAATTGTTTGTATCATAATCAAGTGTAATTAGATACTTTTTATAGTGATTAGATATTGATTCTAATGATTTTAATTCTCTTTGTAATGTCTGTTCTTCTCTAACAGATAGTGCTACTTGTATATATATATATTCATCTTCTGTTTCTACCACGAAATCTACTTCTGTATCTTCATTTTTTCCTATATATACTCTATATCCTTTTCTTTTTAATTCCAAAAATATTATATTTTCTAATATATGTCCTAAATCTTTATTGTTATTTCTTCCAAGTAAATATGTCCTTAACCCTAAATCTGATAAATAATATTTTTCCTGCGTTTTTAAAAGTTGTTTTCCTTTTATATCAAATCTATTTACTCTATACAATACATAACTTTCCAATAAACTATTTACATATTCTTCAATTGTATGAACGGAATTTTTTCTACCATTAGAAGCTAAAGTATCACTTATCTTTTTAGTTGAAATATTAGAACCAATGCTATCAAATAAAAATCTACATATACTTTCAAGCATCATGATATCATTTACTTTTTTTCTATTTATAACATCTTTTACAATTACTGTATTATAAATACTATCTAAATAATCCAGTTTCTCTTTAGAATTTTCTAAGTTTATAAGATATGGAAATCCGCCATACATACTGTATTCATTATATTTTTTAAGCTCATTTTCTTCACCATAGTAACTTAAATATTCTTTAAATGACAATGGTAATACATGTATTTGAATATATCTACCAGTTAAGTATGTTGCAAGTTCTCCTGATAACATATATGAGTTTGATCCAGTTATATATATATCTAAATAATCTCTTAACAATAAACTATCTATACATTTTTGAAACTCTTTTACATTCTGTATTTCATCTAAAAACACATAATTCATAAATTTTTTATCTGCTTTTTCTATAATATAGTCATGCAATTTTTGAAAATCCAACAATTCTCTATTATCATTATCTTCAAAATTAATTGATATAATATTTTTTTCTAGTACTCCACTATCAATTAATTCTTTTTTAAATTCATTTAGAATAGTTGACTTTCCTGAACGCCTTATACCTGTTATTACTTTTATTATTTGTTTATCTTTATATGTTCTTATTTTATTCATATATTCTTCACGATATATTATTTTTTCTTTCATCTTAATCACCTAATTATATTTTAACTTCTTTTTTGTATTTTGTCAAGTTTTTGCTTATTTAAGCAAAAACTTTTGTAAAATCGAATGTTTTTGCTATATATTTTTATAAAGCAAACTTATAATTAATTTTTATATTATTCTTGTCCATTATTTCAATGCTATCTATTAAATTTAAAATTATATTTCTATCTATATTTTCAAAACTTACAATTTCTTTTATGTATTTTATTAATTCTTTTTCTTTTGTATTTTCATAGTCTTGTAATTTTAAATTTAAATTTTCCGTTTTTTGTATTAATTCTTCTTGCTCTTTTTTATAACTTTCTGAATATGTAACAAATTCTTTTGTACCTATTATTCCATTTACTCTATCTTCATAAGCTGTCTTCAGTATCTTATTAATTTCATTAATCCTTTTTTTATTGTCTGTAATTCTTTTTTCTATCTTCTTTTTTTCAATATTTATACTGCTTTTATCAATAGAGTTTATTAGTTTTTCTTTATCTATTTCTTGAGCCAAATTTTTTCTCAAATCTTCTACTACAAATTTATTCAAAACACTTTCTCTTATTGCTCTTCTTGTGCAATAATCTTTTCCATATCTATTATACATGCTACAAATTGCAACCATATCATCTTTTAATCCACTTTGTTTCTGATATGTATATTTGTTATGACATATTGGACAATATAATAGCCCTGCCAATAGATGTTCTGTGTTTTCTTTCCTATGTATATTATGTGCTTTTCTTTTTAATATATCTTGTGCCAATTCAAATGTCTTTTTATCGATTATTGCCTCATGAGCATTTTCCTTTATTAGATATTCTGATTTTGTAAGTAACCTATATTTTTTTACTTTATAACTTACCATCTCACCTTTATGTTGTATTAAATCTCCTGTATATACTTTATTTGTTAATATAGATTTTACTGTATTGTGTCCCCATAAATTGCTAATAGCTTTGCAATGATATCTTGAGTTTCTTTGTTTATATACAGATGGGCAGTCTATTTTTCTTTCATTTAATCTATGTGCTATATATGCTAAGCCCTTTCCATTTATATATTCATTAAATATATATTTAACTACATCTGCTGCTTCCTCATCTACAATTAGTTTAGTAATATC
>CALXME010000009.1 GCA_944389395.1 uncultured Clostridia bacterium
TTTTCAATATTAGATAATTCATTCATAATAGATATTAATCTTTCTTTTGTTATTACAGGTCTTTTTTCCTTTTCTTTTAAAATAGAATTAAGATTATTCTTTATGTTTGTTCTTCGTTCTATTTCTGTTTTATAGAATCTTTTATAATCATCAATTTCTATAATATCATTTTTATAATCTTCATATAGTAAAGTTATTGTCTTATCGGTTTTCTCAAGTTGCTTTTCAAGAATTTTTATATTATCATCATATACCTTTGTACTATTTTCATTATACTGGTTTAAAATTAAATTTTCTAATTTATCGCTTTTACTTATCTTGCTTAGCTTTTCTTTTACATTTGCTATAACTATTTTTTCAACTGTCGCCTCATCAATTGATTTATACTTTCTATTGCAATCAACCGTATTATTCTTTCTTACAGCTGTTCCACAATATATCTTTTTAGACTTAATATTTCCATCTTTATTACGAACTACTTTGATTACCATTTTCGTTCCACATTCTTTGCAAAATACCAGTCCATTTAAATTCCATTCATATTTTCTATGTTTTGTTTTTTTATGAATACTTAATTTTGTTTGGACTCTTTCAAATTGTTCTTTTGAAATAATTGGCTGATGAGTATTTTCTACAATTTGCCATTCTTCTCTAGGTATAATTTTTACTTTTTTAGATTTATAACTTAAATTAATCTTTTTGCCATACTCTGTATGTCCAATATAAACTTTGTTTTTTAAAATTCTACTAATAGCCTCATCTCGCCAACTATAATCTCCGTTTTTAGCTCCTCCAAAATCGTAATAATCTGGACAATATATTTGTTGTTCTTTTAAATACTTTGCAATATCAGTAATCTTTGTTCCTTCATCATACATATTAAAAATCATTTTTATAACTCTTGCTTGCTCTTTATCTATCTCTAATTTATTTTTATTATCTTTGCTTTTTTTATATCCATAAGGGGCTTTTGCTGCTAAATACATTCCTTTTTCTTTCCTTGCCCATACACCGCTTCTTACTTTTCTTGAAATATCTTTACTATACCAGTCATTGATTAGAGTCTTAAATTGTATCATATCATTATTTGAATTTTTTAAATATGTATCTACATTATCCAAAATTGAAATATATCTTATATTTTTTTCTAAAAAATATATTTCTATGTAATAGTTAGCTTCAAAACTATTTCTTGAAAGTCTTGATAAGTCTTTAGTTATAACAGTATTAACGACACCATTTTCAATATCTGTAATCATTTTTTTAAATGAAGGTCTATCTGTATTTAAACCAGTATATCCATCATCTATGTATAAATCATATAATTCAAATTCTTTTCCCAACTCTTTTATTTTATTTTCTATAATGCTTTTTTGACTAACAATACTATCACTTTCTTCTTTATCACCATCTTCCTTTGATAATCTTAAATAACCTGCTACTTTATATTTTGTATTTTCCATAATAGTTACTCTCCCTTTCCTATGATTTGCGATAGTAACTATTCCTTTATGTAATAAGGATTATACAAAATATTTTTGATAATATCCAGCATTTTTTAAAATAATTACTATCTTTTAATTAATGCTATTCAGTTTTTGAAGAGCATACCTACTCAGTATGTTGTATATTTTCTCTGTGTCATTATCTTTTTTAGTTCGTGCTATTACAGTATATTCTTGATTATCTATGGTATATGTAGTTTTTTCTTCTATGTAATCATTCACACTAACACCAACTCCTTTATACACCATATTATCAATTTATAAATTTTATTACTTTTATTCATTAGTTATAAGTGAATTGTCATTCACATAGGAGATTTGCCCTCCTCTTCTTTTCTAAGAAGCTATCCCTTTACATCATGTTAGCCAGATAGAAGTTTCATTATATGTCTTATAACTAATTATGATACAAAATATTCTATACATTTTTAAAAGAATTATATTTTGTATTTTTTTCAATGTGCTATTTTTGACTTTTATAGTATTTTGTAATACAATATTATCAAACAACTGGTAATACGATTATAATTGTTTGATATTAGAAATAACACTATACAACAGAAAAAAATTTTTTATTGATTTGTGGTTGTTTGATAGGAGTGTAGTTTATGGATTTTTATATTGCTTTTGATAAGAATAGCAATACTGAATTTTTATTATATAGAGATATGATTCATAAAGATAAAACGGATGAATCAGATGAAATTTATTATTCTGAACCCGTGTTCAAATGTAAAGTTATGCCAATAGGAACATTTCTTTTGACTTTTTTAAATACAGATTTTAAAGGTACAGGCATTCGGCAATTTTATTAGAAAATTTTGTTATGCATCTTTATATTGTCCAAAACATCCTGAAAAGATGAAATCCGGAATCAATTTTATTAGTCTTGAATTAAACAAAAAAGATTATCTTTTAGGATTATTCGAACTTATGCGTTCTGAAGAAGAACATTTTATTAATGTTCAAAATGTATTTTTTAAGCATTTGAATTTACCTTATGATAAATCGATTGTTGATGAAATTGATGAAAATTATGAATCTATGTCACCTACTCCTGAAGAAATAGAATTTGATAAAAAGTGGGATGAATATTTTGAGCAAAAAAGTAATTTAGCCCAAAAAAGACTTGATTTATTTAAGAAAAAATATCCAAAATTATATGATGAATATGAAAAACAGCATTATGGCCGTTTACAAAATTATAATGGTTTAGAAAATGATATTATTGAAATTTCTGGATTAATAAATGATTTATCATTAGATTTCACATTTATTCCCTATTATTTATGTGGATTTAACTTACCTATGTATAATATACCATATTGTTTTTGCAGTTCTGATGTTATAAGTATTTTAGCAATTGAATTTAAAGAGTTTATATCAGATAAACTCCATGTAATTAGGCAATGTAAAAATTGCGGAAGGTATTTTATTCCAGAAAATTTAAGGGATATTAAATATTGTAATAATATTTTTAAAGATGATAAAACTTGTAAAGAATTAGGAAAACAAATAAGTTATAAAAAATCATTAAAAGGTGATAAGTTGCTTGATATGTATAGAAAAAGGTATCTTTCTTTGGCTAGTTCAGTTTCTCATTATGGTACTGAAAAAGCAATTGAAAAGTTTGAGAATTATAAAAAAGATGGGGCTATTATGAAGAAGAAATATTTAGATAAGGAAATTAGTGCGAAAGAGTTTGAAAAGTGGATAAAAAATAATAAATAATAAATTTAATTGTTGTGGGAAAATATAATAATTTTTGATAAATAGTTTCTATAAATGAAGTGATAAATATTGTATATAAAATCTAACAGTTTTAGTTAGATTTTTTTGTCTACAAATATTTTAATCGTTTATTTTGTAATTATCCTTAAAATATAATCCATCAACAAAAGCATATTTGTATAATTTTTTTATATAAACATCATTCCTTTCATCTATTAAGTCTAATAAAATCGTAACTTCATCCATAATATCTTCTTGTCCTATTACTTTTAGTTTTTGTAATATTCCTACATACTTTTTCATAACATCATTCGCAACTTTTTTATATTCCTCTTTTTCTTCTATTTTGGTGTATATTGTTGAGTATCGTGCTAAAATAAAATCTTCAAATTTATTATTAAATTCTTCCATATTTTTCTCCTTCTACGCCACCAAGTAAGTAATTTTCCTTCTAAAAAGTAATGCTTACATCATAAGAAAGTCTTATTTTATTACCTCTTGTATATTAATTTTGATTTTAACATATCATAGAAATCAAGTCAATATTTTATTTCTATTTTGGCGTAATTCCAATATAATGTTGTTCTATTTTAGTCGATTATTTTATATCATTTTTGAAAAAGGAGCAGATTATGGAAAGAAAAAGTAATTTAAAATCTATTGGTCACAATATTCAATTAGCAAGATTGAAAAAAGGTTTTACTCAAGAAGTTCTTGCAGAAAAATGCAATGTTTCAGCAAAATATATTAGTGCTTTGGAAACAGGTCTTTCTGCTGGAAGTATCCCTCTAATTATAGATATTTGCAATATATTAGATATTACTCCAAACTATATTTTTGATAAAACTTTAAATATAAATAAATTAAATAGTTCCATTAATATAATAGATTCTCAAACTTTAATATATTATGAAAAACTAAAAACTGAAAATAAAGAATTTGTTAATGAAACAATTAAGCATCTTTATAATATGCAAAAAAAGAGATAAATACAATAAAAATAGAAAGATTGTTGTAAATAGTAGTCTTTCTATTTTTATAACTATTATATTTTTTCGCATAATAATTTAGGTGTATTTTTTAAACCTCTAATAGCTGATAGTATTATCAAAAATTCTGTAATAGATGCTATATATGAATATACATTTATATCATATATAATCCATAATACAGATATTATAATTTGACCTGTTTTTATATTTTTTGTATCTTTTTGTAAAACGTTTAATATACTTAATATTGAATTTATTATTGGTATAATATCAAATACTTCCTTATATGTAGCAATACCCACTATAAATGAAATAAGTATAAATAAAACTACTATATAATTAAAATACTGCTTCTTATTTTCAAAAATAGAGAATACCAAACTTCTAATCATATTTATTAAGTATATCAACATTCCAGAATATGCTTCTAATAAAAAATATTGTATAGCATATAAAGAAAATGAATATGTTTGCCATGTTAAAATTGCTTTTTTAGTATATTTTTGCATGCTTATAACAAATAATATTAATCCAAATACACATAGTATTTGACTAATAATATATGTTATCATCTTATATCCCCCCTAAAAAGAGAACAGAATAAGCTGTTCTCTTTAGTTTAAAAAATTAATATTGTCTACCCCAGATTACCATTTTATCTGCTTGTTTTCCGCAACAAACACATTTATTTGATAATTCTTCTTGTTCAAAAGGTATACATCTAGATTTTGCTCCAGTAATATCGTGTATTTTTTCTTCACATTCTTTGTCTCCACACCACATAGCCTTTATATATCCTTGGTGTTCATTGATATTTGTTATAAATTCATCCATATTAGTAGCTATAGTTGTTCTATCTTCAACATTTTTTTTGCATTCATTATACATTGTTTTTTGTATATCTTCTAAAATAGTTTCTAAATTATCCTCTAATTCATTTAAATTTATCTCTATCTTCTCTGCAGTGTCTCTTCTAACTAATACACATTTGTTATTCTCTATGTCTCGTGGACCTATTTCAAGTCTTATTGGAACTCCTCGCATTTCCCAATCATTAAATTTATATCCTGGAGAATATTGATCTCTTTTGTCTAACTCTACTCTATATTTCTTTGACAATATATTATATAGTTCTTCCGCTTTCTCTTTAACTCCTTCTCTGTGCATAGCTACTGGTACTATGACCACTTGAATAGGAGCTACTTTTGGTGGTAGTTTTAAACCTCTATTATCTCCGTGTGCCATTATTACAGCCCCTATAAGTCTTGTACTAATTCCCCAAGATGTTTGGTATGCATATTCTTCTTTTCCTTCTCTATTTTGAAATTTTATGTTAAAAGGTTTAGAAAAGTTCTGTCCAAAATAATGTGAAGTACCAGCTTGCAAAGCCCTTCCATCATGCATTAATGTTTCAACTGTATATGTGCTATCAGCTCCAGCAAATTGCTCTTTTTCTGTTTTTTTACCTTTTAATACTGGTATTGCTAATAAATTCTCTATAATATCTGCATATACATTAAGCATATCTAAAGTGAATTTCTTGGCTTCTTCATCAGTTTCGTGTATAGTATGTCCTTCTTGCCATAAAAATTCTCTTGAACGCAAAAATGGTCTTGTTTCTTTTTCCCATCTTATTACATTACACCATTGATTATATAAATATGGTAAATCTCTCCAAGAAGTTAACCATTTTGAATACATTGTTGAAAACATTGTTTCAGAAGTTGGTCTGACACATAATCTTTCTTCTAGTTTTTCTTCTCCACCAACAGTCACCCATGCAACTTCTGGTGCAAAACCTTCAACATGATCTTTTTCTTTTTGTAGTAAATTTTCTGGTATCAATACAGGCATACTTATATTTTTTATCCCATGCTTTTTAAATTCATTATCTGCATATTTTTGTATCTTTTCCCAGATTGCATATCCATATGGTCTTATTGCTATAAATCCTTTTGTTGCTGTATAATCAGCTAATTCTGCTTTTATTACTATATCAGTATACCATCTTGCAAAATCTTCGTTTATATTTGTTATTTCTTTAACAAAATCTTTATTATTCATTTTTATCCCTCTTCCTATTGATAATAATCTTGCATATTATATACTATTATTTTCTGATTTTCAATAGTTTTATTTTCTGTTAACTATTATTAGTAATTAATTCTGTAATTTTTTTATTTAAAAAGTTTCGATTTTTGAGTTTACTTATTCTCATTTGTTATAATTTCTCCTAATATATCAAAAAATTGTGTTATCCAATTTTCTATTACATTCTTATCATATCTTTCGCTATGATAATAAAAATTAAATGCTAAACTGTCTTTCAACTCATTAATCACTAGATGTAAACCTGGAACTCTTTTAAAAGTAATATTATTAAATACTTGAAATTCTTTTTCTTCTACTTTAGTTAATATTTCTATTACTCTATATTTATCATTTTGTTTTTTCTCATTTTTTGGTTTATAATTAGTATAATTTATCCCTATATCTGAAAAATAAGTTTCAATTGGTAATGTACTATATTCTGGTATTATATTAATCAAGTCGCTTACTGGATAAGATGACCTAGAATTGATTTCTATAATTTCATTATTACATTGTTCTATAAGTTCTCTATCTGTAATTCCTTTGCTTGTATATAATTTTAATGGAAATGGTGCTGAAAAAGGTCCTATTGTATTTTTAAATTTTGTATTACTTCTACCATTAATAATAGTTGCAATAGTTATGATATCTTCATTAACTAATTTCGAAATGAATCTAGCATAGCTTGCTAATATTATTGAAAATCTACTAACATTTATTTTTTGTGCAATATTGTCTATTTTGTCTATGTAATCTTTTTTCTTTGATATAGTTATTTTTTCTGCTTTTCTTGGAAAACCTAAATCTTTTTTATCTGTATTAGGTAGCATTGTTATTTTACCATTCCCATAAAGTCCTTTAAAGTATTCTCTGTCGAACTTCATATCAGTATTCATATAATTATTCTGCCACCTTATGTACTCATCATATCCTACTACATCTTTATTTAAATTGATTGGTTCATCAAACATCATATTGCAATAAAATTCCTTAAATTCTTTTGAAAAAGTAGATACAGATGATCCATCAAAATCTAAATGTTGTACTCCTAATAAGATAGCAAACTTATTCTTTTCCATATCTATAACTTTTATTGTCCATGAAATTCTTTCATAAGGTGATGGCATATTATCAAACATATTTCTTATTATATTGCTAATATTTTCTATTTTTTCTTTTTCGTTTAAAGTTTTAAAGTTATATATAATTGGTTCATTCATCTTTATAATGTCATCTATCTTCACTTCTTTTATTTTACTTTTTGGAAAATACCATCGTAATGATATATGTCTTTCTAATACTTTTTTTAGACTATCTATGAAACATTTTTCATTAAAAGGATAGTCATATACTATAGGAATAACTCTTTCTCCATATTTCTTTTCTATTAGTTTTAACCATCTTCTTTCTTGAAATGATGGATTTAGATTTTTATTTTCAGTATTTTTGTCATTTTCATTTTTTTCTTGTACTCTTGTATTAATTATTTCTATTATACTTTTTATATTTGGATTTTTATATATAAAGTTAGGTTCTAACTGTATCTTCAAATCAATCTGTATCTTATTCCTGATTTCAATAGATGAAAGAGAATCTAATCCTAATTTAATTAATGATATTTCGTCATTATCAATGTGAGTTCCTATTATCTCTTCTACAGTATTTTTTACATATGAAGGTATATCTTCTATTTTTATTTCTTCTTTAGTTTCTTCTTTATTATTTGCTTGTTTTTCTTCATTTATATTTGAAACATTTTTATATAAACTATTTTTCTCAAAGCCATAATATTGTATATATTTTTCCCAATTCATAGGTAATACTGCAATTTGTTCTATATTTTCTTTTAAAATGCATTCTAATGCACTTATTCCAACAGTTGGAGAAATTCCTAAAAATCCTTTTCTGTTTAGTTTATCCATAATATTATTAGTGCTTGCTAAATGTCCTACTTTTTCCCAAGTTCCCCAATTTATTGAGTTTACTGGTAATCCTTCTTTACTTCTTATTATTGCTAATGAATCTAAAAAAGAATTTGCGATAGCATGATTTACTTGCCCTGCATTTCCAATAAATGCTGCTGCTGAAGAAAACAAATTAAAAATCTCTAAATTTGAAAAATACTTTTTACTTAAAAGATGTAGATTCCAAGCACCTATAAATTTTGGTATTAACACTTTTTCCATTTTTTCATAATTTATCTTATTTAATGTTGCATCATCAATTACACCTGCCAAGTGAAAAATACCTTTAACTTTATCCTGATAATGCTTTAAATCTTGTTCTATGAATAATTCTAATTTTTCTTTTTCTGCAACATTTACATTTTTTATAATTATAGGACATTTATATTCTTCTGATATTTTTTGAATTTCATCCTCTTCAATATCAGTTGGTTCTCTTCTGTTTAATAGTATAATTTGTCCAACTTTTCTTTCTGCCAACCATCTAGTAATTAGTTTCCCTATGCCACCTAATCCACCAGTTATTATATAAATTCCACTATTATCAAAATTATACTTATCATTACTCTTGATTTTTTTTGACACTATTTCATATATATATCTTTCTCCACTCTCATTATATAATACTATATTATCTTTGTTTTTATTATTTGTCTCCATTAATATTTTGCTATATATATTTTGACTTGTATTAAATAGAATTTTATAAAATTTTATATTTCTATTTTCTAATTCTGCTACCTGTAACAATGATATATATATATTTCTAATAATTATGCTTTGAATTGTATTTTCATCTTGAATATCTACAAAATAAAATTCATTTACTATTTCAATATTTGTCAAATAATTAATAATCTCTATTAATTCTAAAGTTTTTTTAGTAATTTTTTTTGTATCTATTATATTATTATTTATGAAATCAAAATGCTCTAAAAGTAATATAACTTTATATTGTTTATCTTTATCAATACTATTTAATTCTGATTTAAAATTATCTTTTTCTATTAATTTAACTTTACTATTTTTCTCAATTTGTTCAATATATTTTCCTTGCTTTTTATCATATATAATTATTAAATCATTATTAGTATTTTCTTCTAAATTATCACTAATTTCTTTCCTTATTTTTTCTTTTCTATAAAATATATTATTCAAATTAACTTCCTGTTTACCTTCTATCCAATATTTTGTTTTCATAAATTCATAGGTTGGAAGGCTTACTCTTTTGCAATTATTGTACATTCTTTCGAAATTTATATCTATATTATTAAGGTAAATTTGGCTCAATGAAAAATATATTTGTTGTAAATCTTCTTTTTCCTTTTTTAAACTAACAATCCATAAGTTATTATTATTAGGTAGCTCTTCCATAGCTAATCCTAATAACGTTGGACTTGCTCCAATTTCAATAACAATATTTTCTTTTTCATCTTTCAAATTCTTCAATGCTTCTGAAAATTTAACGGTTTCTACTAAATGTTTACACCAATATTCTTTATCTTGTAGTTGTTTTGCTCCAATTTTACCTGTTACTGTAGAAATTATTTCTTTGTTTGGTTTATTGATTTTTATATCTTCTAACATTTTTCTAAACATAGGTACATACTTTTCCAATTTTTTAGTATGACCAGCTGTACTAACATTTAATATGTCATTTTGAATATTTTTGTTATTTAAAATATCAGAAAGCCTGTTAATCTCGTCTTTTTCTCCTGACAATACTACTAATTCTTTAGTATTAATTGCTGCAATATCTAATTGGATTTTTTCTTTCTTTAAAATTTTATCAAGTTCTTCTGCTTTTGTTCTAACAGAAATCATTCCAAGTTCATTTCCTAATTTTTTTAATATTTTTCCTCTTTCAATTAATATTTTAATTGTATCTTCTATTGAAAATATCCCTGTAACACAAGCTATTGTATATTCTCCTAAACTATGACCTATTAATATATCTGGAATAATTCCAATTTCAATCCAAAAATTATATAGTGCATATTCTATTGAAAATATAGCAATTTGATTATTTTCAATATCTTCTATTTTTTCTTCATTGGTTATAATTTCTAAAATAGATTTTCCTGTTATTTCTTTAGATTTTTCTTCACATTTATCAAAATATTGTTTAAATATTTTATTGTTCTTATATAAATTCATACCCATATTCACATATTGAGTACCATTACCTGAGAATAAAAAGATATTTTTTCCTTTTTTTCTATCTTTATTTACTATTTTTACATTGCTGTTTAATTTGTTCTGCAAATTTTCTTTAGAATCAAAAATGATAGCAGTTCTATATGACAAATTTTTTCTACCAATATTCAGAGTATAACTCATATTTTTTAAGTTTATATTATCTATATTTTCAAAGAATATTTTATATTTTTCTATCATTTTCTCTACACTTTGTTTTGTATTTGCAGATATTGTTAGTAAATTTGTTTCTTTTTTGTTTTCTTTTTCTATAGTATCATCTTTGTATTCTTCTAATATTATATGTGCATTTGTTCCTCCTAATCCAAATGCACTAATAGCTGCACTTCTTGGAAATTTATCTTGTTTCCATTCTTTTAATTTATTATTTATATAAAATGGTGAATTTTCTAATTTAATGCTTTTATTAATACTTTCGAAATTATTCATAGGGGGAATTTTTTTATTTTTTAAAGCCATTGCTACTTTTATTATTGAAGCCATCCCTGAAGCCCATCCAGAATGACCTATATCATTTTTTATACTTCCTATAGCACAGTAATTCTTTTTATCTGTTTTATATGCATTCTTTAAAGCTGTTATCTCTATTGCATCTCCTACTTTAGTTCCTGTTCCATGTGTTTCAATATATTCAATGTCTTCTGGTTTTTTCCCTGAATTTTTCAACGCCCTTTTTATAACTCTTGCTTGTCCCTCTACACTTGGTGCTGAAAATCCAACTTTATTGTTTCCATCACTATTAATAGCACTTCCTTTTATAACTGCATAAATATTATCATTATCTCTTTTTGCTTTACTTAATGGTTTTAATAATATACACCCTATTCCGTTGCTAAAAACCGTTCCTGATGCGTTTTCATCAAACGCCTTGCAATTTCCATCTTTAGAAAAAAACATATCCTCACTATATTTGTAATCTTTATTATTAGGTATCATTATAACTGAAGCACCTGCTATTGCATAATCACATTCGTTATTTTTCAAACTTTGACATGCCAAATGAATTGCAACCAAAGATGTAGAACAAGCTGATTGTACATTTATACTTGGTCCTAATAAGTTAAAAGCATATGAAGTTTTTGTAGCAATAAAATCTTTATCATTATTGTATAATATTTGCATGTTTTTCATTGAACTTATCATGTTTACATCATTATCAATTTGTTTATTTAGGTTATTTAATAAATATGAATTTATTCCACTACCTGCAAATACCCCAACATTCATTGCTTTTTTAAACGGATTGTATCCAGCGTCTTCAAACATTTCCCAGACACATTCTAGAAACTTTCTTATTTGTGGATCCATTAACTTTGCTTCTTTTACACTAATATTAAAAAGTTCTGTATCAAATGTATCAATATTATTTAACGGCTCATTTTTTGTTCCATTATTGTTTTTGTTTTTTATATTATTCCATAATTCAAATTGATTTTCAGCATTTGGAAATTTACATGCTATTCCTATTATAGCTATATCTTCTGATGTTGAATTTTCATTATCATTATTATCTTCTTGTGTTACTTCATTTATATTTAATGACTTTATAAATTTATTAATAGTTGGATTTTGATATAAACTTACAACTGGTAAATCTAAATCATATTTATCATTAACTTCAGCGATTAATCTATTAGCTAGAATAGAATTTCCTCCTAATTCAAAGAAATTTCTATTTTCATCTACTTCATCTAATTCTAATATACTCTTAAAAATTTGGGTTATATCATCATTTTTTATTTTTTGATTTTCTTCTGATAAATTTTCTAGCTCTTTTAAATACTTTTTATCTATTTTCCCATTTGGATTTAATGGTAATTTATCAAGAATTCTTATTTCTTTTGGTATCATATATTCTGGTAATTCTTTTATTAAGTCTTGTTTTAAACTTCTAATATAATTTTTCTCATTTCTTGCCTTCTCCTTTAAAGAAATAAAACATTTTAATACTTTTGTATTGAATTTACTATTTACAGCTACAACAGCACAATCTTTTATTTCTTTATTTTTTAGAACTGTTTTTTCAATTTCCTGTAATTCAACTCTAAATCCCCTAATTTTTATTTGATCATCTGCCCTTGATGAGTACTCAATATTTCCATCTTTATTTCTTCTACAAATATCTCCAGTTTTATATATTGTAGTTCCATTATATTTTATATATCTTCTTTTTGTCTCTTCACTATTATTCATATAACTACCTGTTATACATATACCAGATATATACAATTCACCCCATTGCATTTCTTCAACTTCGTGAAGATTTTCATCTAAAATATATATTTTAACATTACTTATTTCTTTTCCAATAGGCGGAAATGTTTTCCAATCATCTATATTTCTGTCTAACGTATAGCTTGTAACAACATGGGTTTCTGTAGGTCCATATTGATTTACCAAAGTGCAATTTTTATTTTTTCTAAAAAATTCTTTTATTTTTTCTGTAATTTTTAATTGCTCACCTGCAACAATAATTTCTTTTAAATTATTGTTTTTTTCTGATTTTATATTAGCAATTTCATTAAGATATACAGGTGGCATAAAAACCCTAGTGACTTTTTCTTTATAAATAATATTTAAAATTTGTTTAAAGTCAATTCTCATTTCTTCATCTACAATAATCAATTTTCCACCTATGCATAAGGTTGAGAATATTTCTTGAAATGAAACATCAAAACTTATTGGTGCTAATTGTAAAGTTATACATAGTTTTTCTTGAAATTTATTAGATTGTTTTATTTGCCAATTAATAAGGTTAGATGCTGCTTCCATTTTTATTAGATTTCCTTTAGGTTTACCTGTACTTCCTGATGTATACATTGCATATGCATATTTAGGAATATACTGCGACTTTACATATTCTCCTTTTTTTATATTCTCATAAATTGTTATATTGCCACTTTGGGTAATTTTCTCAATTTTTTCTTTAGCTAATTCAGTTGATAATATAGCTTTTACATTAGAATTATCTAATATATATTTTATTCTTTCATTTGGGTATGATAAATCTATAGGTAAATATGTTTTTTTGGCTTTTAAAATTCCTATTATGCTAACTATCTGTTCTATACCTTTTTTCATAGCAATAGCTACTATACTTTCATCTTGATATTTTTTCAAAATATAACTTGCTATCAAATCGCTCATTTCATCTAATTCTTGATATGTAATTTCTTTTTCTTTAAACTTTAAAGCAATTTTTTCCTTGTTATGTATTAAGCTGTCTTTTAACAATAATAATAAATTTTTTTCTTTCATTTTCCTTCCTCTTTTACTTTTTATTTTCAATTTCTCTATTTACTCGATCTATTAAGTTTTTTACTGTATTCCCTCTATTCATTATAAATTCGATACCGTATTTTTCCTTAATAGAAAATATAATCATCATCAAGTCTACTGAATCTAAATCCAGTTCTTCAAATGTTTTATTCTCCATATTATCATAATTCACATCAATATTATTTTCTTCCATTATTTCTTTTAATTCTTCAATGTTCATTTTTAATCCTCTCTTTCTATTTTTATTAATACATTTCCCCATGTGAATCCTACTCCGAATCCACTTAATACAACATAATCTTTTTTATGTTTTTTCTTCATATTCTCTACAAGCTGTATAGGAATTGAAGAAGAAACTGTATTTCCTATATTGATAGCAGAAAACTCTGCTTTTTCTTCTGGTATTTTTAATAATTTTCGGATAAACTCTACCATAAATTTAGTTCCTTGATGCAATAAAAAACAATCTATATCATCAATTGTTAAATTATTTTTTGATAATAATTGTTTTATTGCATATGGTACTTCCTTACAAGCGTAATTAAAAACTTGATTTCCATTCATTTCTAACTTTCCATTTTTAATGCTTAAACAATCGTTGCTGTTAGGCAATGTTCCAAAATCACTATCTAGTATTGCATATTTTCCTTCTTCATTGTCTAGCAATGTAACAGTTGCTGCATCTCCAAAAATCATATTTACATCTCTATTTTTCATATCAATTATTTTACTGTATAAATCACATGTAAAAATTAGAGCTTTTTTTATATTTCTAGAAATCATAATATCTTTTACTATTTCTATTGCGTGACAATATCCTGAACATCCTTGTGAAATATCAAAAGTAATACAATTTTTTTGCATTTCTAGCTTATTATGTAAAATTGCCGACATGTGTGGGATATTATTATCTGGATTTTGTGTTACTACTGTTATCAGTCCAACTTCTTCACTTAATATATTTGTCTTTCCGTTTTAAATTTTCATAAGCCCTCATACAAAATTCTATCAAATTTTCTTTATCATCTTTTCTTAATAACGTTTTAAATCCAATTTTATTTTCTATAAATTTTTCATCATAACCATATTTCTTAGCCGTATCTATATTTGTAATTTTCTTCGTTGGCAAATATATTCCTACATCTTTTATTCTTATATTTTTATCCATAAAATTACTCCTTAATTAATTTTAAATATAGGGAAATATGTTTTTAAATTTCCTAATTTATAGTCTTCTATTAAATTTGGAATTTCATCCCATTGGTACACTTTTTCACGTGCTGATGGTAGCCATAGGTTCTTCTGTGCAAAATCTATAGCTTCTATACCTTCTTGCATTTTTGCATAGTGTGTAAATACATGTATATGTCTATTTTGGCACTCATTTTGTCTTAATATAGGTAGCATTCCTCCTGTTTTCCATCCTGAAGTTGTTATAACTGCTTGTCTTCCTAAAGCCTTTGTTGTAATCTTATAAACATCTCTGCCTATATTATCAATAAAAATAGATACTCCTTTATTGTTTGTTTTAGTATTTATATATTCTAACAGTTCTTTCTCTATTTTATTAGAATCTATTCCTCTTCTATTAAAGACATCTATTTTGTTTTCTTTACATAGTTTTATATTTTCTTCTTTAGAAGTTATCATATAACATTTACAACCGTATTTTTTGGCAAGTAACAATTCTGCATAAGTCACACCGCCACCCCAACCAAATACATAAATATCTTTTGGTTCTACTTCTGGCATTTGGATTTTCCACGCATTGTATGCTACTTTCCAATTTGACCATGCTGTAATAAATTTTAATGAGAAAGCTGCCCATTGTTCTAAACTTATATTTTTATTTTCTGGAATCTTTAAAATTTCTTTCTCATTTAATTTAATTCTTTTAGATAGTACACCCATGCTGTTACTTTTATCATAACCTGTTATTTTTAATGGGTATCCATATTTATCACTTTCACCATTGCAAAAATATATTACTTTATCACCAACTTTAAAATTTTTAGACTTTGATCCTAATCTTTCTATTTCAAGAACTCCAGCATTACCTAATACTATTTCGTCTTCTTTTCTTTCATCAAATATATTAATTGGATCATTGTTTATAGCATGTACCATATTACCTTCTAAACAACCATATAATGGTTTCAGTAAAACTTCATCTTCTTTTAAATTTTCAATTACTATATTTTTCTTTATAAATCCTTTTTCATCTCTTTTTAACACCCATGCTTCTGATTCGATTTTTCCCAATTTCTTCCCTCCTTATATTAGTTTTGTGAATTCTTCATTATTTACTTCTATTATTTCTAAATTATTAATTTTTTTGCTACATATACATATTTTGTATTGCAGATAATTTATAATTTTGAAAGGTAAGATTTTATCTTTGTATGTTATTTGTGATTTTTTGTAATCTATATCATAATTATCATCAATTATTGATATTCCTTTACCTTCTTCTTTGCAAAAACTTTCTTTAATTGTCCATATTTCATAGAAACTATCTAATTTATTTTTTCTTTGACTTAGTTCTTTAATCTCGC
Organism: uncultured Clostridia bacterium; assembly: GCA_944389395.1. Lineage (GTDB taxonomy): Bacteria > Bacillota > Clostridia > TANB77 > CAG-508 > CAG-269. The sequence continues at coordinate 16,335 of CALXME010000009.1, forward strand.
TTTCCTTTAGTATTTTTATATAATTATTTAAATTTATTTTTTTTATAAATTCTATATCAACTCCAATCTCATTTTGCATATCTATACCTAATATAATTAATTCATTAGAATGTGAAATGTTAAATTTAAAATTTGAATTATTTTCTAGGTATGGTTTTCCATGTTTATTTCTTTTTATTACTATATTACTAATTGGAATTTTGCAAAAATTGTGTATTAAGAATTTTAGTAATAAAATTTCAATAAAACATCTTTCTCTATCTATGCATTTTAAATAGGAGTCAATTTTTTCCTTTTCATTTAAAGTAATAAATTTTGTATAATCACTTTCTATATTGATTTTTTTATAATTACAAATATATATGTACATATTATTTTCCTTTTTTATTTTTATTTTTTGTCCTTATTTCATTTTCTTTCTATATCTTGTATTTCTTCTATTATTTTTTCTGCAAAAACTTCATTAGTGTATGCCTTATCTCTACTATTTACTCTTATTCCATTGTTTAGGCAATTTTCTAATGCTGTTTCAATTACTTTTGCCTTTTTATTATAACCTATGTGTTCTAATAATAATATTGCTGCTTTTATTATACTTGTCGGATTAGCATATTTTTCTCTTTTTTCTTCAACCATTCTTGGTGCTGAACCATGTATAGCTTCAAACATTGCATATTTGTTTCCTATATTTGCACTACCCGCTGTCCCTACTCCGCCTTGTATCTCTGCTGCTTCGTCGGTTAGAATATCACCATATAAATTAGGTGCAACTATTACTTGAAAATTACTTCTTCTTTCTTTGTCTAATAACTTGGCTGACATTATATCTATATACCAATCATCTGCTTCTATGTTTTTATATTCACTTGCTATTTTATAAAAAATATCTAAAAATTTGCCATCAGTTGTTTTTATGACATTTGCTTTTGTTACTGCTGTCACTTTTGTTTTATTGTTTTTCCTTGCATATTCAAAAGCACTTCTAATTATTCGTTCAGAACCTTGTTTTGTCGTAATAGTAAAATCTACACTTAAATCTTCATTTATATTAATTCCTTCTTTTCCTACTGCATATCCACCTTCAGTATTTTCTCTAAAAAATGTCCAATCTATATTTAATTTAGAATTTTTTATTGGTCTAACATTAGCAAATAAATCTAACTCTTTTCTCATTGCCACATTGGCTGATTCAATATTTGGTAAGTTATCTCCTTTTCTAGGAGTAGTTGTAGGGCCTTTTAATATAACATCACATTCTTTTATTTGTTTTAATACTTTTTTTGGGATAGCAGAATTTTCTTTTATTCTTTCTTCAATTGTTAGTCCAGTTATATCTTTTAAAATTATTTTTCCTTGTTCCAGTTCTTCTTTCAATGCATATTCTAAAATTTTTTTTGCTTGTAATGTTATTATCGGACCAATACCATCTCCGCCACATATGCCAATAATAATTTTTTTCTTATTTTTATAATCAGTTATTTCTTCACATAGTTTCATTTTATCAATTCTTTCAATTTGTCTGATTAGTAATTCTCCAAATAATTCTTTTTCTTTTTCAAACATTCTATTCCCTCCTTTACCATAAATATTGCTATCTAAATTTAAGTTGAATATTTGTCTGATGAATACTACATTATGTTTTATTTTTTCTATCGGTTATTTTTCTATTTTATCTAGTGTAAAGTAATTAATTTTAATCAATCCTCTCCTTTCTTATTTGAATAAAAAAAGAACAAAGTATTAATACTCTGTTCTAAAAAAGGCACAAAAAAAGCATAAAACATTTAAACTATTATTTTTTTTTGCTAGGATTGTATGTTTCATTACTTTTTCCCTCTTCTTCAATAATACCTATATTATACCATTTTTTGACTGATTTGTAAAGATATTCTTATAAATTTGTCATTTTTTTATTGGATTTTTGTTTTTTTTTACCGTTCTGTATAAAAATATCTATTTATTTCTGAAACTTCTTTATTTTTGATAACATATTATAACATTTATATACCATTTATTATAATTAATTTCTTTATATTTCCTCTTCTTCTTCAAACCAATTAAAACTACTAGAATTTTTATTTTTCAAATACCATTCTTTTATAGCTTGTTTTGATAGATTCTTTTTCCAACCTTTAATTTTTCTTGGATGCTTTATATTATTTGGTCTAGTCATATTCGCTAATATATCAATTGCTATTAATGTAATAGAGTTATTATCCAACCTGCTATAATCCCTATAATTATTGCTATAAAAATTGTCTTTATTTTGAAAGTCATATTTTTCTCGTTGTATTTCTCTTCTTGATGTATAAATTCGTTCATCTTGTTCATAACAATTGTTTCCACATTCTCTATCAATTTTTCTTGTAAATCGTTCATACTGTTCTGTATTTCTTGCTTATCCTTTTTCAAAGTTATCCTTATTTCGTTTATATCTTCTGTCGCTTGTTTGTTCCAAATTATCATTTCTGTTACTATATCTGGATCTAGTAACATATATTTCATTATTATTGGTATTTGTATTATCTCTTGTTCTTCTGGTATATCTATTTGATTTTTCTTCTTTAATTCCTCCATTGATGGCACTTTCCATCTCCTCCTTTAAATATTTTTTATCATTTAATTTATTATCTCTACATTTCATTCCCTCAGGCGTTGTATAAGTTATATATTTTCTTTTTTTAGTCCATAAAACTTGATATCCTAATTTATTCATATTCTTAAAAAATTCGGTTTTATTTTTACTTTTTTCTAATGAATAATCAATGGCATTTGCTAATTTCATTTTCCAACTTTGTCCTTTTAATGCTACTTGATATTCATTTTTATTATATATTCCTTGATACTTTTTCTTTTCTATTATTTCTAGTCCTGCTTCTTTACAGAGTTTGCCAGAATAATCTTTTACTTTTTGCATATCATTTTTTGATTGATTAAATTTCTTTCCATTTTCAAAATTAACAGAATTTATAATCAAATGATTATGTATATGCTCTCTATCAGCACTTGTTGCAACTAATATTTGAAAACCTTGAAAATAGTTTGCAAATTTTATTCCTAAGTATTTAATTTTGACTTTTCTATCTTACTCTTTATTTTGTTATACTCTTTTTCATTTACCCTAAAATTAAAATGTCTATTTTTATTTTGTTTTTTCTCTGCCATGATTAACCTATCCTTTCGTTTTATGGGGGTTGGGTTCTCCCAATTCTTCATCTCAAATCTCTATTTTCTAGTCCATTTGTATTACAAATGGGAAGCTTGCCTAAAATAAAATCAAAAAAAATAAACTTGCTGTAATTACAAGTTTGTACCTAATTTGCATATAGTCCATTTAAAAATTCTTCTGAATATTCTCTGTCTATATACTTTTTATTTTTTATATTTCTTTTTATATTTTTATCATTTGTATCAATAGGTATTTTACAATTTTGATAATTCGTTTTATTATTTTTGTTAATGGTGTATCCACAATTTTGATAATACCTGTTCATAACTTCTTTTAAAGGTATTATTTGTCTATTTTCTATTTCTTTCGAGTTAGATTTATAATTCATATTTATTTTTATATAGTTCTTTTTCTTTAAAGAATTTATTATTCTTGATATACTTTGTTACATTTAAAATATCAGAAAAATAATTATTAGTTGCAAAGCAATATCCTTTATCTCTACTTAAATATATAATCATAGATAATATTATTTTTTCTTTATCAGATAATTTATCATTTATCAATATTTCTGATGGCATCCATAATCCTTTTAAATCTGATTTGTTTATTTTATTTCACATCATCTCCTATCAAAAAAAAGACTAAGTATTTATGTACCCAGTCTTATCTATTATTCTTAATCTAATATATTTATATTTCTATAATTTTAAACATTTAGGATTTTTCCAATCTATTTCAACCTTCATTACCTATTTTTCTAATTTAAAATTTCTGTTCTTAATTTTTCTTTATAATCATCATAGTTTCCTAAATAAGTTGTTACTTTTCCATCTTTAAATTCAATAGTTTTATCAGCAAATTTGTTAATAAAATATCTATCATGGCTAACAAATAGTAATGTTCCATCAAAATCTTCAATTGCGTCTTCAAGAACTTCTTTAGTTGGTATATCTATGTGGTTTGTAGGTTCATCAAAAATTAAAGTATTAATTTTTTGTTGTAAAAGTTCAGCTAATTTTACACGCATTTTTTCTCCACCTGATAAATTTCCAACTCTTTTCATTACATCATCTTGATAAAATTGAAATCCTGCTAATATTTGTCTTGCTCGTTGTTCATTTAATCCTGTGCTACTTGAAAAATACTCTAATAATTGTTGTTCTTCTTTTGGAAAAGAAATTATTTGAGGTAAATATCCTATTTTTACACTTGGTCCTATTTCTATCTTTCCTTCAACTGTCAAATCTTGTTCTTTTAATATAGATTTAACAAAAGTTGATTTTCCACTACCATTTACTCCAATAAGTGCTACTCTTTCTCTCGCATGAATATCTAAATCAACTCCATCAAGTATTTTTCTTCCTTCAGGTGTAGTAACAGTTAAGTCTTTTACATAGATTACCCTTTTACTTGATTTACGTTCTTCATCAAAGCCTACATTTAATTTTTTCTGTTCTTTTGGTCTCGCGACTGCCATCTTCTTTAATCTATCAATCTTAGTTTGTAGTGTATGAGCTCTGCCCGTCAAAGTTGAACTGTTAGTTGCCATACCTCTTTCAGCAAAATACTTTTTCTCAGCTTCTAATTTTTTAATTAATGCCTGTTGATCTTTATAATCAGCCATTTGTTTTTCAAAATCACGTTGTTTTTCTTCTAAAAACCCAGTATAATTTGTTGAATAAACTTTTCCTGCTCCATTATCTAAATCTAGTATTTTATTGGACATTTTATCTAAAAAATATCTATCATGTGATACTATAACAGAAGCACCTTTAAATGATTTTATATAATCTTCAAGCCATTCGATTCTATCAATATCTAAATGGTTTGTAGGCTCATCTAATAAAATTAAATCTGGTTTAATTAATAAAGCCTTTGCAAGTTGAACAAGTGTCTTCTCTCCTCCACTTAAGTCATTATAACTTTGATTTAGTAAATTTTTATCTATATTAAGACCTTCAATTACCATATTTATGTTTGTTTCCATGTCATATCCACCAGCTATAGAAAACTCTTCTACTAATCTACAATATTTTTCAAGAACCTTATTATATTCTTCTCCTTCTATTCCAGATTCCATTTTTTTCTGTAATCTAGCAATTTGTTGCTCTTTTTCTCTTAATTCAGTAAAGGCATCTTTTAATATGTCATATACAGGTCTATCATCTACAACACTAGAACCTGTTTGGTCTAAATATGCTACTTTTGCATTTTTCTTTATACTCACTTGTCCATTATCTGCTTTTTCTAACCCTGCTATTATCTTTAGTAATGTAGATTTACCACAACCATTAGGTCCAACTATAGAAATAGATTCTCCTTCATTAAGTGAAAAAGAAACATCTTCAAAAAGTTGTCCATATCCAAAATTAGCTCCTAATTTATTGACGTCTAGTATAATCATTTAATATTCCTCTCTCTTACTATAATTTAAAATTATCCTTTATCATCTTTGCTACAATATCTGGACTTATATTTGTGTTATCAATTCTTAGATAATTTTTCTCTTTTATTTCATTTTCTTTTGAATTAAATCTATATTTTTTTACTGATTTCAATAAATCTTTTTCACTCCATTCTAGATTTCTCTTTGATGGTTTATTTAAAAGTCTATTTTCCATTTTATTTCTTTTTAATCGTTCTTCTAAGTTTGCCTCTAGCTCAACAATATAAATTTGTGCATTATTATCTTTAAATATTTGAATATATTTATAAATTCTATCCCATTCTTCTTTATCATCAAAGTCCCAAGTTGTTGTAAATATTATTCCTTCTTCATCACTTTTTGCAAACTCTTTAAATATTTGTATTCTAAATTCTTCATTTAATTTTCTAAATGAATCTCTGCTATAATCAAATATCTTTGTTAATATTTCTATTGTCATATGATTATGTAATAATTTTAAATTTGTTATTTTTACTAGTTCTTGTCCTACTGTCATTTTTCCTACTGCTTGTGGTCCAGTTATTATTATAAATTTCATTTTTATTCACCTAAAATTTGCTTTCTTTTATTTTTTAATAAATTTATTTCTCTATAAAAGTCCTCATCATCCCAATTACAAAAAGTATAATTAGAATCATTCTTTCTTTTGATTAATTCCATATCTTCAATTGTAACATACTTAACTTCTGCTACTTCTTCTTTTTGTAATATATAATCTTTTATTTTATAATTAACTACAAAAATAAAATTATACCCAAATCGTTTGTTTTTATCATTACTTTTATAAATATCTACAATTTTAATTTGTTCTTTTGGAATTTCAATTCCTAATTCTTCTTTTACTTCTCTAAATATAGCTTCTTCAACAGTTTCTCCTGCATCTACTTGTCCTCCAGTTTTAGCCCATTTATTTGGGTTTCTTACTTTATTAGCTGTTCTTTTTTGTAAAAGAACAGCTCCTTTTTCATTCATTATCCAACAAGAAACTGTCCTTCTCCATAGTCCTTTACTATATGCTACCCACCTATCTTCCACTTGTCCGGTTAATTTATTATTTTCATCTACAATATCTACTAATTCCATGTGATACTCCTTTTCTTTTTTCTTATTTTATCATCATGTCTTCTCACTTTCAACAAAAATCAAAAAAATTGCAAACTTTTACATCTGCAATTATTTTTTTATAAAGGAATAGTTACTTTTTAACTTAATGCAGTAAGCTAACCCCTTCATCTGGAACTCCATGTCCTGCATCCACCACTATAGTTTTTCCAGAAACTGGTGTTGCAGTAGTAGGAATCGTATTTTGTGTATTTATATGAGCTTCCTTTTGACTAGTTGCAATTTGAAATGAAAAAGCAAACATAGCAATAAAAATACATGCTAAAATAATTTTAATTCTTTTACCTGTAATCACTAACATAAAAAAACTCCTCACAAATTTAGTATCCATTACTAAATATATGCTAGAGTTTTCTTTATATACCTTTATTTCCTACGATCTACTGCATAACTACTTCCCATAACAGATTTAGCAGCATGCTTTACTTGTCCACCAACTTCTCCTATTTCCAATATATTGCTAAATCTACCGACATCAGCAACAACAACACCTATTGATATTGAAGTCAAAGGAAATTGTTCAATAATACCTTTTCTATTAGCCACTTCTATATATCCCTTTTCCAAATCTCTTTCTGTAAAAAATTGTCCTACTTGACTATCAAACATTGCAATTATATTTTGACAAATCTTCTCACAGTTTGTAGTTGGTAAAATTGCTACAAAATCATCTCCTCCTACATGCCCTACAAAAACGCCTTCATCTAAATTACTATGTACACCTTTTAAAATAACTCTGGCTGTAAATTCGATAATTTGATCTCCTTTTAAGAAACCATACACGTCATTATATGCTTTAAAATTATCCAAGTCAAAATATAACATTGAAAAAGCTTCTTTGTTTAATAATCTCTTTTTCAATTCAGCATGAATTTGTACATTTCCTGGCAATCCAGTTAAAGGACTAATTCTTCTATTAATTGATAACAATCTATTTAAGTTTTTAACAGTATAATACAAATATTCTTCATCCACTGGTTTTTTTATATAATATTCTATGGATTCTTGTAAAATTTTCATTCTATGATGTTTATCTCCATTAGAAGAAACAACAATTACAGGTGTAATGGTATTATCTTCATCTCGTCTAATTTGCCTACATAATCCTACGACATCCCTATCAATAGCATCTTCATTAATGACAATAAGAGAAGGTATGTTTTTTAATGCAATATCAATTTGTTCTGACTTTACACTAATAAATTTATAATCTTTATCATTTTTAAATAATTCTCTAAAAATAACGATAGAAGAATCATCATCATCAATAATATAAATTTCTTGAATCATTTTTTTATCTCCTTTTTTCGTAATTCTATTTTTTTGTTTAGGACTTCTGAAATTTCTTTTGTATTAATTACTGGGAATGCTTTTTTTAATCGATACACTCTTCTATATAATCTTCTTAAAATTCTATCACGCTTTTTCTTTAATTCTTCAACTATTGTCTGTACATTTTCTGATTTGGAGAGCTTTTCAAGTTTATTTGATTTATCTGTTTTCTTAATTTCCTGTAATTTTTCTTTAATTTGTTGATTTAAGTTTTCTATTTTATCTAATGTTGCTTTTATATTTTTTACTTTAACTACACTTATTATAAAATCAATTGTAAATAAAATCATAAAAATAGATATCACAATCTTTAAAGTAAGTACATCAACATATCCAATAAGCATTTCTATAAAAGGATGTATATAATATATAAATAAAACTCCTAAAATTCCCCAACATATAGAATTTGTTAAACAAATTCTTCCTTGAAAATTAAATTTTTGGTCTGAATAATCCCAATATTTAGTCTTAAATATTTTTTCTAGTAATACTCCTACTGCATACTCCCATAATGTTAATATTATTATTGATGCAAAAAATAAAATTACCCAATTTATTGCAAATCTTTGCAATAATACTAGCATTATAATAGCTCCAAAGCCATATATCGGGCAAAAGGGCCCATTTAAAAAACCTGTGTTAATTATTTTCTTTTCTGCTATTGATCTAACAATACTTTCCATTATCCATCCTAAAAAAGAATAAATAGAAAAGTATGTTATTAATTCGAAAATATATATATTCATTCTAATATTTTCCCCTTTTCAAACAAGACATAAGTTTTTAAGCTTATGTCTTTTGTCAATTATTTTACAGCTCTTCCTTTTGCTTCTTCTGTTACACCATCTTTATTATAGGCTGTTACAATAATCCTATTTTCTCCCTCTTCTAAATCAAAAGTAAATTCTATTTCTTTTCTTCCTTCTCCTCTAATGATATATTTTTTATTTTCATCTTCATTTATTATAAATGTAATTGCGTCTATTTCATCTTCATCAGATACTTTTATTACAAATTTTTGAGGATTATTGACATCATCTACTGCTAACTTAATTGTTGGTTTTAAAACTCCTTTTACTTTTGTTTCTTTAGTAATACTGTTATTATTAACATCAACTAGTACTATTGTTATATTATGCTCTCCTTTTGGGACATCAATTTCCTGTTCTACTTTTGTATTATTAATATCAATTTTTTGTTCTTCACCTTCATCCCAACGATATGTCATATAAGTTATTTCCTGTTCTGTTTCAGCTGAAATTTTTAATTTAGAGCCAACAATTTCACATTTAATAATATCTTCTGTTTCATACTGCTTTTCAGAAGAAATTTCTTGTCCGTTAATATCAACTACTCTTACAAATAATGTATTTATTCCTCCTGGAATTTTAATTTCTTGCTCTATATATTTTCTTCCATTACCATTAATTGTTTCTAATTCGTTTTCATTCCAACCATATTCTATTGTATCAATAGCTTTATCATGTCTTACTCTTAATAAAATTGAATCTTCAGACTTACGTTCTTCTTCTATTTGTGGTTTTGTAGGTTTAAGCAATTTATCTGCATTTTCTTTATATATTGCATAAGACCCTGTTCCAACCATGAATATCCCGAAAACTATTAAAGCTATTACAAAAAACATAATTACTGTTTCTATCTTTGCTGGTTGCCTATTTTTAGAGCTACTATTACTTGTGGCTAAAATTTGATTCATATTTCACACCTCTTTGGCTTTCTTACGGAAAATTATATCATACCGTTTTTTAATTGTAAATGATTTCAAAAAAAAAACATACCTCTATTTAAATGAGGTATGTTTTAAATTATTATAATACAAACTTTTTAATTAGTATTACACCTGATGCTATTGTTATTAATATTGCAAATCCTAGTGTAAAGTATATTCTTACTTGTCCTGTTGATATTGATAATATTACTGGTGCATCATCTATATCATCTTCTCCTGGTTTTTGGTTATCTGGTGTTGAATCTCTATCTGGTACTCCCTTATCATTATAATCCTCTGAAATTTCTGCTGTATTTGTTTTTAAAGCTAGATTATCTTCATTATTTATCCATGTAAGTAATACTTCTACATCTGCTGTTTCTCCTGGTTGTAATAATGTATTTTCTAATAGTCTTGTTGATATTATATTATTTCCTTCATCTGTCCATCCTGGATTATCTTCTGCTACAAATTTTAATCCTTCTGGTACATAATCTGTTATTTCTTTTGCGTATCCAGCAATATCTCCTTCGTTTGTTATTCTTATAGAATATCTAAATTTTACAGTAATATTTTTCAAATTTTTTCTATTTAATTCTACTTTTACTACTGGTTCTGGATCCATTTCAGGAGTATGTCCTGTTTGTGTTATTGTTTCTTTTCCATTTTCTATTACAATTGCCTGTGTTACCCATTTTCTCAATGCCAAGTCAAAATATGTTAATTTTACATATTCTTTATCTTGATCATCTTCTCCTTCATTCCATTCTCCTGGTTTAGAATCAATATCATCTACTGGTTCTCCATTTTCATCACTATCTTCTGATATTTGAGCTGAATTTACTAAAATCTTATCAGAACCATTTGGTTCAACAACTTCAAATGCTACTTTAACATCTTTATATGATGGATTTGGAGCACTTATTTCTTCTGTAGGTTCAAATCCATTTAATAGATTTTCGCCTTCTGTTTTTTCTTGCTCTTTTGATAAGTAATCTGTTACTATAACTTCTGCTTCTTCTACATTATCTACTGCTATATATTTTATTTCTCCTCTTGTTATTACATCAGCATTTTCTTCTACTTCTTCTCCATCTTGTACTTTTCTATACATTTTCCATCTATATTCAGTATTTATTTCATTATCTGGTAAAAACTTTAACCCATCTGGTAAATCATCCATTATTTCTTTCGCATATCCTGCTTGTTTACCTTCATTATATACTCTTATTGTATATGTAACTATATCACCTGTTACAACATCTAATGGATCTTTTGGATGTGTATAAGTTATTTTTTGATTCTCTTCATCATAACTTACTTGTGGAATTCTTGTTGTTACTTCTTCATCAGTAATTTGTGTAATGAATTTTCTTAATGCCAAGTCAAAATATGTTAATTTTACATATTCTTTGTCTTGATCATCTTCACCTTCATTCCATTTACCTGGTTCAGAATCTACATCTTTTACTGGATCTCCATTTTCATCGCTATCTTCTGATATTTGTGCAGAGTTTACCAAAATTTTATCAGAATTATTTGGTTCTACCACTTCAAATACTATTTTTACATCTTTGTATGATGGATTTGTAGCACTTATTGGTTCTTCTGGATTAAATGCTTTTAATAAATTTTCGCCTGAGGTTTCTTCTTGTTCTTTTGATAAATAATCTGTTACTACAACTTCGGCTTCTTCTACATTATCTACCTCTATATAGTCTACTCCACCTCTTGTTATTAATCCTGTTTGTTCTTCTATGTTTTCTCCTTCTTGTACTTTTCTATACATTTTCCATCTATATTCAGTATTTATTTCGTTATCTGGTAAAAATCTCAATCCATCTGGTAAATCATCCATTATTTCTTTTGCATATCCATCTATTTCTCCTTCATTAAATACCCTTATTGTGTATGTTACTTCATAACCATTTGCTACATCTAAAGGTTCTTTTGGATGAGTATAAGTTATTTTATCATTTATTTCATCATAATTTACTTGTGGAATTCTAGATGTTACTTCTTCATTTTCAATTTGTGTAATGAATTTTCTTAATGCTAAATCAAATTCTTTTAAGATAATATTATCATAATCTTCATCATCTTCTTTATATACTGGCCAATTTTCTTCTTCATCATAGAATTTGTTTCCATCTTCTTTATTCCATTCTTCTGGTACAGAATCTCTATCATCTACTGGTTTTCCATCTTTGTCTGCATCTTGTGTTATTGCTGCTTCGTTTCTAATTATTCCTACAGTTGCATCTGGTGCTACTACTTTTAACATTACAGATACTTCTTTATAATCTGGATTTTTATCTGTTTGTGTATCTGTATATGCTTTTTGACTATCGAAAGCTTTTATTAAGTTTTCTGTAATTTCTACTCTATTATCTTCTCCTGATTCTGGTGCTTCTTGACCTCTAAATCTTCCTAAATATTGTGTTTTAATTTGAGTAGCTTTGTTACTTTCATCTAAATCAGAAATTTCCCACAAATAATTTTGGTTAAATTCTACTGCGATTTTTTCCATTTCAGATAAAGTTGCATCATTTTCTAATTCTTCACCTTGTTTATCTGACCATACAAATTCTAAACCTTCTGGGATATTTTCTGTAATTTCTTCTGCATATCCATCTATATCGCCTTCATTATATACTCTAAATGTATATGTTACTATATCTCCTGTTTTTACTGAAACTGGTTCTTTTTCCATTTTATAATCTGCTGTTGTTTCTTCTCCTGATGCTAATTTTGATATATCAACACTTTTCAATCTTTCTGGTACATTTTGATTGTTTACTTGTGTTATTCTTTTGATTAATTTTAAATCAAATATATCATCACTTGGTTGTAAAATTAATTTTTCAAAATCGTCATCATCTTCTTGTCCTGGATAATATGTATCACTCTTAGATAAATCTGTTTCTGTTGTTGTTCCTTTATAGTTTTCCATATTATCTTTGTTTACATCAGGTGCTACCTTTGGTGTAGAATCTCTATCTTGTCCTACTTGTGTTGTTATTACTACTCCGTTTGCATCTATTTCTTCATCTATCCATGCTACATTTGTTAATATTTTACTATTTGTTTTATCTGGTAATGCTGTAACAATACATTCTATCTCTATAGTTTCTGAATCTAACGCTTGTCCTTCTTTATATGCTTTCAAATTAGTTGTATTGCTACTTTCTCTTGTGATTGTTACTCTATTAGTTCCAGCATCATAATTTGCAGTATATCCTGCTGTATTTATTTTTGAATATTCTAAACCTGTTGGTAATTGATCAATTATCTTAGTTGCTCTTCCATCTATGTCACCTTCATTATAAACCGTTATTTGATAAGTAACTACTGATTCTGTTGACACTATTATTGGGTCTTTTCTATGTTTATATGTTGCTGTATTATCACTTTCTATTGTAGATGTATCGATATTTGGCACTCTCGTACTTGCTACTTCTACTCCATCTACTTTTGTTATGTATTTTCTTAATGCTAAGTCAAATTCTTGTGGTTCTTTTTCAATTACCACTATTGGTTGTTCTTGGTTACTTTTATTAGATGCATATAATGTTAATTTAGCTATTCCTGTTGTTGTTCCTGCTACTGTGTTTTCTATTGCTTTATCTATTAGATATTTGTATAAAGCCTCTGCTTGTTCTTGCTTTTGTCTTCCCATTCCTTCGTTTGGTGGAAAATCTCCTCCAAGATAATCAGCTAAATTTTTATAATCTGTTCCATTTTCTGTATACCATAACCAACTCACATTATCATATTTATTATATTTTTGTATTCCATCTACTTTTTCATCATAATTTGTAAAATACCATATTGCTGCTTGTTGTATTGCTTCTATTTCATCATCTGATAATTTTGCATCATAAGCACCTTCATAAATTCCTGCTGCTTCTAATAATGCATTTTTTTCTGCCTGAGTTGACTCTCCATATAAATACAATAAATCTGTTAAAGATAATAAGGCATCATAAGAATTTACTGTTTTTCCGTCTTTTATAACATTTACTCCCGTTGCTAATTTACTTAAAACAGGATTTTTTAGATTTTTAATTTCATCTCTTTGTGTTCTCATATCATAACTCACATCATATTCTGCAACAGTTTTAATATCTGAAAAACCGATTCCTGCTGTAACACAATAAGCATTTATTTCAGTTGGGTCATTGGAATTCAATCCACTTAATTTTACAATATTCCAGATAGGAGCTGCTAAACCTTCTGTATCATTTGAATCTGGATTTCCAATAGAATAACCCCAATTAGGTGTAGAATTTGTTCTTAATGCTGTTATCCCAAAATATACTGGAGTCGCTAAATTTGTTGCATACACCATATTAGGTACTAATGACATAAGAATTACTAATATACTTATTACAATCCCTAAAATTAATTTTTTCATTTTTTTCTCTCCTTTATATGATAATACCTTCATATATATTTTAATATATTTTTTTATTTAGTCAATAGCTAATTTTTACACGATTTTGTCTGCTGTTTTTTAGTTCTTTTAAATACTTACGGAAGCTATTTTGCAAAAGTTCACATTTTTATTTTTACATACATAATAATTATATTACATTTTTGTAACAAAATCAAGGTTTTATGTTATTCTCTCTATTTTTTTTGATTTTCCCTAAGTATTTTTAATTACTTTTATATTTTTTTAACTCATAAATTTTGAATATTCACTATATGATTAATAAGAAGATTAAAAAATTTTAAAATATATGTCTTTTATTTTTTGTTATAAAGACAAGAAAGGATAACAACATGAAGAAAAACATTTTTTTTAATATCACTATCCTATTAATAATTTTAACGTGTATAACTCCTACATTTGTAATAGCTGATGATATAGATACTTCTAATGAAACAATGAATATCACAAATGAAATAGAACAAAATAACCTTCAAGAAGTTTCTGCAAGCTCTGTTAAGGAATTACAAATTAATTCTCGCTCTTATGTGGTATTAGATAGAAAAACAGGACAAATTTTACTAAGCAAAAATGAAAACGAAAAAAGAAAAATGGCTTCTACCACCAAAATCATGACTGCAATTTTAATTCTAGAAAAAGGAAACTTGCAAGACATTGTTACTGTTTCTAAAAAAGCTGCTGGAACAGGAGGTTCTAGGCTTGGTCTTAAAACCAATGATACTATTAAGGTAGAAGATTTATTGTATGGTCTTTTATTATGTTCTGGTAATGATGCTGCTGTTTGTTTAGCTGAATACTTATCTGGCAGTGTTAAAGAATTTGCAAATTTAATGAATCAAAAAGCTTTAGAACTAGAACTTAATCAAACACATTTTGTTACCCCTCATGGACTAGACTCTGAAGAACATTATACAACTAGTTATGAACTAGCAATTCTTTCTAATTATGCCTTAAATAATGAAAAATTCAAAGAAATTGTAGGAACTAAAAATTACACAGTTACGATTAATGGCTTTCCTAAAACACTTTCTAATACAAATGAATTATTAGGAAATTTAAATGGTGTATATGGAATTAAAACAGGTTTTACCAATGGAGCTAATCGTTGTTTAGTCACAGCCTGCCAAAGAAATAACATGGACATTATTTGTGTAGTTTTAGGAGCTGATACAAAAAAATTTCGCACACAAGATAGTATAAAATTAATAGAATATACCTTTCAAAATTATGAATATGTAAATATCGAAAATAAAATACAAACAGAATTTGAACAATGGAAAAGGGAGAATTTAAATTATTTTTCCGTTGAAAAGGGCATTTGCAACAACATAGACTTATATTATTCTCCTTTAACATATTCTTCTTTTCCTGTTTTAAAAGATAAAATTTCTACTTTAAAAATAAATTTTGAATGTAATTTTCACCTAATAGCTCCTATTGAGCAAAATACTTCTATCGGAAAAATAAAGGTTATTTGTGATAATGAAGAATTAATGAGTTGTTCTCTATTAATCTCTCAAAGCATTAAAAAAAAGAATAGTTTCTTTTATCTTTTCTATTTCTTAAAAAACTATCCTTTTTTATTAAAAACTTAAACTTGCAAACATAATTTAAACATTCTTATACAATAAAAAAAGTCCATTTTTTTATAATAATTGGACTTTTTACTTTTTCTTATTTTACATTTTCTTTAATGTATTCAACAACATCTCCTACTGTTACAACTTTTTCTGCATCACTATCAGGAATTTCTATATCAAATTCTTCTTCTAAAGCCATTACTAATTCAACGATATCTAATGAATCAGCACCTAAATCATCAATAAAAGAAGCTTCCATTGTAACTGCATTTTCTGCCACAGCTAATTGTTCAACAATAATACCTTTTACTTTTTCTAATACTTCTTCTGAACTCATAATCTTAGAGTTCACCTCCTCTCAAGTTTGCAAATGATATATTCATTTGTTCTTTTTCTTTCTATACGTTCATTTATATTATATGTTTATATTTTTGTCAAGTATATTTATAAAATATTTTCATTTTATACTACTAGGTCAGAAAAACAGCTATTTTCTAACTAGTCGTTCATTTTCTTTGTTGTGCAATTTTAATTTTCTTCTTTTTTGTTTTGTTTTTCAAATTCTTCTATCATTTTATCTACTGCTTTATTTTCTACAAATTTTTCTGCTTGTATAATAGTATATTCAAATAATAAAGCATCACTACTTCCATGTGCTTTTACTACAGGTTTTTTAACACCTAAAAACAAAGCACCTCCATAAGATTTATAATCCATTGTTTTTGAAAATCTTTTAATTCCTGGTAAAGCAGGAATCACTGCTATTTTTGATAATAAATTTTTTGTTAAACTTTCTGTTAAAGTTCTTTTTACAAATTTGCCTAAACCTTCTACTGCTTTTAGGAAAACATTTCCTGTAAAGCCATCTGTTACTATTGCATGAATTTCTCCAGAAAAAGCATCTCTTCCTTCTACATTTCCAACAAAATTAATATTCAATTCTTCTGACTTTTCTTTTAATAAATGATAACTTTCTTTTACTAATTCATTTCCTTTTGTTTCTTCTGTTCCTATATTTAATAATCCAATAGCTGGTTCCTCTATACCAAATGTATTTCTTAAGTAAATACTTGCCATTTGAGCAAACTGTAATAAATTAATCGGTTTACAATTTGTATTAGAACCTGAATCTATTAATAGAAGTTGGCTATGATAAGCAGGTAAAATTCCGGCTAAAGCAGGTCTATCAATCCCTTTTATCCTTCCTACTAATAATGTAGCTCCTGTTAACAATGCTCCTGAGTTTCCAGCAGAAATAAATACATCTCCCTCATCTTCTTTTAGCATTTTAAAACCAACTACCATAGAAGAATCTTTTTTGTGCTTAATTGCCATTGTTGGTATGTCACACATTTCAATAGTTTCTGTTGCATTTCTTATTTTTAATCTATCTGATATTTCTTCAATCTCTTTATTATAAAACTCTTTTACTTTACTTCTAATGACCTCTTCTTTTCCAACTAAAACAACTTCTGCTTTTACTTTATTAATAGCATTTATTGCACCTTTTATATTAGCATCTGGTGCATTATCTCCTCCCATAGCATCTAGTATAATTTTCATGTTTATCTCATTCCTTTCTATGTCCTAAATCCATTCTTTGGCTTACTTAATTTATTTTATTTATAACATGTATATTTTATTATTATTTTAATAAAATTACAAGTATCTTTGGCAATATTTATTACTTTTATGTTACTGCTCGTTACAATTCATAGCTGTTTTATATAATATTTTGCAGGCAAGACTAGAAAAATGCTTTTTTATATTAAACAAAAAAGACTACCAAGAACTTTTTTCTTGGTAATCTTTTTATTATATTCTAAATTATTATGCAATAATGTCAGCAACAACACCTGAACCAACTGTTCTACCACCTTCACGGATAGCAAATCTTAATCCTTTTTCAATAGCGATAGGTGTAATTAATTCAATTGTCATTGATACATTATCTCCAGGCATAACCATTTCTGTTCCAGCAGCTAATTCAATAACACCAGTAACATCTGTTGTTCTGAAATAGAATTGTGGTCTATATCCATTGAAGAATGGTGTATGTCTTCCACCTTCTTCTTTTGTTAATACATAAACTTCTGCTGTGAATTTTGTATGTGGATTGATTGATCCTGGTTTACAAAGAACTTGACCTCTTTCTATGTCTTTTCTATCAATTCCTCTTAATAATGCTCCGATATTATCTCCAGCTTCTGCTTGGTCTAATAATTTTCTGAACATTTCAACACCAGTAACAACTGTTTTTCTTCTTTCTGTTGTTAAACCGATGATTTCAACTTCGTCTGATAATTTAACTGTTCCTCTTTCTACTCTACCTGTAGCAACAGTTCCACGTCCTGTAATTGTGAATACGTCTTCTACTGGCATTAAGAATGGTTGATCAACTGGTCTTTCTGGAGTTGGGATATAACTATCAACAGCTTCCATTAATTCTTTCATTGGTGCATATACAGGATCATTAGGATCTGTAGATGTACTTTCTAATACTTTTAATGAAGAACCTTTAATAATTGGAATATCATCTCCTGGGAAATCATAGCTTGATAATAAATCTCTAACTTCCATTTCAACTAATTCTAATAATTCTGGGTCATCTACCATATCACATTTATTTAAGTAAACAACGATGTATTTAACACCTACTTGTCTAGCTAAAAGAATGTGTTCTCTTGTTTGTGGCATAGGTCCATCTGCTGCAGATACAACTAAGATTGCACCATCCATTTGAGCAGCACCTGTAATCATGTTTTTAACATAGTCAGCATGTCCTGGACAGTCAACATGTGCATAATGTCTGTTGTCTGTTTCATATTCTACATGAGCTGTGTTAATTGTGATTCCTCTTGCTTGTTCTTCTGGTGCACCATCAATTTGATCATAAGCTTCATATTGAGCTTTTCCTAATAATGATAAATATTTTGTGATAGCTGCAGTTGTTGTTGTTTTTCCGTGGTCTACGTGACCGATTGTTCCGATATTAACATGTGGTTTTGTTCTTTCAAATTTTGCTTTTGCCATTTTTTAAATCCTCCTTCATAACTTAAGTAGTTTAACTACTTTATTTTATTTTTAAATTTAATAACGTAAATATTTTTGTATAAGCATTTTATAACAAAATCATTAAAAAATCAAGTAATTTAATGAATTTTAATATAATGCTTTTTATTTGTTCAAATTGTGTCTTAATTAATCTTCTTTTTTAGCTCTAGAAGCAACAATTTGTTCAAATACTGATTTTGGTACTTCTTCATAGTGAGAAGGTTCCATTGTATAAGTTCCTCTACCTTGTGTTTTAGAACGTAAATCTGTTGCATAACCAAACATTTCAGAAAGTGGTACAAATGCATGGATTTCTTGCATTCCGTCATTTCCATCCATTCCTTCCATTCTTCCACGTCTAGAGTTAACATCACCAATAACATCACCCATATATTCTTCTGGTACTGTTATTTCTACTTTCATAATAGGTTCTAATATAACTGATTTAGCTTGTTTACAACCTTCTTTGAAAGCCATAGATGCTGCAATTTTGAATGCCATTTCTGATGAGTCAACTTCATGGTAAGAACCATCTACTAAAGTTGCTTTGAAATCAATTACAGGATATCCAGCTAAGATTCCGCTTTCAGCAGCTTCTCTCATACCTTGTTCAATTGGTTTAATATATTCTTTAGGTACAGCTCCACCAACAATTTTGCTTTCAAATTCAATTCCTTTACCTGGTTCTAATGGTTCCATTTCAAACCAAACATCACCATATTGTCCTTTACCACCAGATTGACGGATGAATTTTCCTTGAACTTTAACTTTATTTCTAATAGTTTCTTTGTAAGCAACTTGTGGTTTACCTACATTACATTCTACTTTAAATTCTCTTTTTAATCTATCTACGATGATATCTAAGTGTAATTCACCCATACCAGCGATAATAGTTTGTCCAGTTTCGTGATTTGTATATGCTTTAAAAGTAGGGTCTTCTTCTGCTAATTTTCCTAATGCAATTCCTAGTTTTTCTTGTGCTACTTTATCTTTTGGTTCAATAGCAACATCAATAACTGGTTCTGGGAATTCCATAGATTCTAAGATAACTGGATGTGCCATGTCACATAAAGTATCTCCTGTTGTTACTTCTTTAATACCAACAGCTGCAGCGATATCTCCTGCATATACTTTGTCAATATCTTCTCTATGGTTAGAATGCATTTGAAGAATTCTTCCAATTCTTTCTTTTTTATCTTTGTTTGCATTTAATACAGTTGAACCTGATTCAAGTGTTCCTGAATATACTCTAAAGAAACAAAGTTTTCCAACAAATGGGTCTGTTGCAATTTTAAATGCTAAAGCTGCAAATGGCTCATTATCAGATGTTTTTCTTTCTACTTCATTTCCTTCTAAATCAACACCTTTGATATGTGGTATATCTAATGGTGATGGCATATAGTCAACAATTGCATTTAATAATTCTTGAACGCCTTTGTTTTTATAAGAAGAACCACATGTTACAGGTACGATTGTATTGGCAATAGTTCCCATACGTAATCCTTTTTTGATTTCTTCGTCTGTAAGTTCTTCTCCTTCTAAATATTTCATCATTAATTCTTCATCTTGTTCAGCAACTGCTTCTATCATTTTGTCACGATATTCTTTTGCTAAATCTTTCATATCTTCTGGAATATCTGTTTCTTCGATTTCTTTTCCTAAATCATCTTTGTGTATAAATGCTCTCATTTTGATTAAATCTACTATTCCTTTGAAGTTATCTTCAGCTCCAATTGGTAATTGGATTGGAACAGCATTAGCATGTAATCTGTTTTTTAGTTGTTCTACACAAAGCATGAAATTAGCTCCTGTGATATCCATTTTATTAACATATACCATTCTTGGTACATTATATTTATCAGCTTGTCTCCATACAGTTTCTGTTTGTGGTTGAACTCCACCTTTTGCAGCAAGTACTGTTACAGAACCATCTAAAACTCTTAAAGATCTTTGTACTTCTACTGTAAAGTCAACGTGTCCTGGTGTATCAATAATATTAATTCTATTATTGTTCCAGAAACAAGTTGTAGCAGCAGATGTAATAGTAATACCTCTTTCTTGTTCTTGTTCCATCCAGTCCATTGTAGCTGCACCTTCGTGAACTTCTCCTATTTTATGTGTTTTTCCTGTATAAAATAAAATTCTTTCTGTTGTTGTTGTTTTTCCGGCATCAATATGTGCCATAATTCCTATATTTCTAGTTCTTTCTAGTGGATATGCTCTTCCTGCCATTTTTCTCTATATCCCCCTTTCATTTTACCATTTATAATGTGCAAATGCTTTATTTGCTTCTGCCATTCTATGTGTATCTTCTTTCTTCTTAAATGCTCCACCATTTCCGTTAACAGCATCCATTAATTCTCCTGCTAATTTTTGAGCCATTGTTTTTTCATGTCTATTTCTAGCATAAGTTACAATCCATCTTAAACCTAAAGTTTGTCTTCTTTCTGGTCTAATTTCTAATGGAACTTGGTAAGTTGCTCCACCTACTCTTCTAGCTTTTACTTCTAGAACTGGCATAACATTTTCTAAAGCTGCTTCAAAAACTTCTAAAGGATTTTTTCCTTCTTTTTCTTTTATAATATCAAATGCATCATATACTATTTTTTGAGCAACTGATTTTTTACCATCTAACATAATATTGTTTACTAATTTAGTAACAACTTTACTATTATAAATTGGGTCTGGTAAAACATCTCTTTTTGCAATAAATCCTCTTCTTGGCACTATTCTTCCCTCCTTAAATTTTATTTGATGTTTTATCAAAAACATCTCGGTACTCTGAAAAGTTTCCTTTTCCGTATAGTGCTATATATTCTATCTAAATTTAAGTACCTTAAGTTTAGTAAGAGTACAAGCACTAATTTTTTCAATAGCTAAGTTCACTCTCTTTTCAAAAAACGAATTCAAAGTAGTGAATTGTGCATTTTTGATGTTTATTACAAACTGAAGGTGTACGTTTGTACATCGAAGTTTGGAATAAATAGCAAAAATGTGCAAGTTGCTGCTTTCAATTTGTTTTTTTTATTTTTTTGGTTTCTTAGCCCCATACTTAGAACGCGCTTGCATTCTATCTTTAACACCAGCTGTATCTAAAGTTCCTCTGATGATATGATATCTAACACCAGGAAGGTCTTTTACCCTACCACCTCTTATTAATACAACACTGTGTTCTTGTAAGTTATGTCCTATACCTGGGATATAAGATGTAACTTCATAACCATTAGAAAGTCTAACTCTGGCAACTTTTCTTAAAGCTGAGTTTGGCTTTTTAGGAGTAACTGTTTTTACAACTGTACATACTCCTCTTTTTTGTGGTGCTCTATTGTTTGTTAATCTTTTATTTTTAGAGTTCCATCCATGTTGAAGAGCTGGAGCTGTTGATTTTGTTACACCTGTTTTTCTTCCTTTTCTTACTAATTGATTAATTGTTGGCACTTAAATTTCACCTCCTATAAAAATAATAAACCGCTACGGAATTACACATTACATGCAATTTATCATAACGGTTTATATTGTATCATGCTTTTATCAAGAAGTCAATAAAAACTTGGAAATTTTTTCATATTTTCAAGCACGACAAAACCCCGCATTCACGGGGTTTCGCTGGGAAATTACTTGAGATTACGGATGGCAACCTTTTTACGATAGCCGTCCAAGGTTTCTTTTTCAAAGGATGTGGTTTCTTTGGTTTTCTGTGATTTTGATTCCGCAGTTTCTGTCATCTCAGCTTCAGGTTCTTTTTCTTTGTATGAAAGTATAGAAATTGCCCCCATAATAACATAGCCTATCCCCAAAAATGCTGTTAGCCATGCAAGTAAAGAACCTGCTATTGCCAGCGCCAAAGACATAAAGATTAGCAAACCTCCTAAAAATAAAATTAAATACCGTTTCTTCATGTTTGTTTCCTCCTTAAATTTTTTGCTCACTTTTGAGTCTACTAAAATTATACCATATTTTACATAAAATTGCAATCTTGCTACAAACATAAATTCCTCAATTTATTGTTTTCAACTAATTCCTATACCTTCAAACATAAAAATTGAGAAAATTTAGATAATATCTCCTTATCAAAATTTCCTCAATTAATTTATCCTCTTTCGCTATCTTCTTCTATTTCTATATGTTCAGATGCTTGTTCATATGCTTTGTCTATTAAACCTTCTTTTATTTTATCTTCTGATAAACTTGGATTTTTTGCGACTCTGGTTTGAACTTCTTGTTTTAAAGTTTTTTGGAAACTTGCTTTTCTTGTTTCAATTGCTTTCGCAGCTTTATCAGCTCCGCTTTTTCCATATTTTGCTGCCTCTGTTCTACTTGCTAACAATGCAACTTTATTAGAAGAATTAAACAATGCTTTCCAAGTAGCTTTTATACTAGCAAAAATCCCCTTTCCTTCTTGTTCTTTATAATAACTTTTTCTACTTCTAAAACTTCTAAAAAGTCCATCTCCATATTTTTCTGTAAGCCTATCTTCTATTTCATCTACCATCTTAGGATTAGAAAAAACTTCATCTGCAATTTCGTCATTACTTTTTAATGTTCCATCTGATTTATATGCAACACTCTTTAAATAGTCATCTCTTCTCATTTCCTTAATAACATTATCGATTTGGTCAATTTCATTTTTCAAAATAACAGATTTTGTTGCATAAGACATTCTAGTTTGTGTCATATTATTATACTTCTCTTCCAAAGATTTTACATCTGTTATAGAATTCAAATCAAATTGTTTTCTTAATCCACTTGAAATTGTATTATCAGCTGCCATATTAATAGCAATATCTTTTGAATTTTGTTCTATAATAGGAATTTGTATATTTGCAAAAGTATCAATTAAATTCAAATCAGATTCAAATCCATTTAAGCTTCTAACATCCAACCCTCTAACAGATAATTGCGAAATATCACTCTTAATCTCATCTTTTAGTTCTTTTATTCTATCTTTATCCATTTGAGAATCCAAAGTATCAATAAGAATTCTCTTCTTAGCCATTTCCTTTATTATTTTGCAAGACTCTTTATTTTGATTAATTGGATTTATATATTTAGCTTCAACTTCAGCCATTTCAAGAGCTAAATCATCTGCCATTTTTTGATTTGCTTTCATTTGAGCTGTTTTGTCAATTTTTTGTGCTTCTTTCCTATTTCTTAATTCTTCCTTTGAATAACCTTTAGCTTCTAAAGATTTAATCACATCACTTGTTTTTTGAAATGGTTCTTTCCCTTTTTGAATTTCTTTCCTTATTTCTGCTAATTTTTTTGCTTCTTCAACATCTAGTTTTTTGTCTGTTTTAACTTTTTCCGTTATGTATGCTATTCTCTTATCTAACTTTGCTAAAATAACATCATATCCATTACCATCATATCTTTTATTCATTTTTACTAAATTACTCTGTAATATTTTTGTTACATCTGTCATTTTTACATTATTAGCATCTTTTCCTGCTTCTACTATTGCTTTATCTAATTTATCTAAAATCTCTTTTAAAGCTCTTGCCATTTCATCAATATCCTGATTTGTCATTTTATACTTCTCCCCCTTTTATTCCTAATACTTCTAATCTTGCTTTTATTTGTTCTGTTAAATCTAAATATTCTAATAATTTTTCTTCAGAAGCCTTCTCGATAGCCTCTTTTGTTAAAGTAGAATCTAATATTGCTAAATTTTCTAAAATCCTATTTTTTTGTTCTTGTATCTCCATAAAACATTCTCCCTTCTTTAGTTTATAAAAACTCTCATATTAACAGTTTACCATAAATTTCTTTTTCGTGCAATACTTTTATGTAAATTTGTATAAAATTTAACAAAATCGTCATCTTTTGGTAACATTTGTAATATTTCAAATAGAAAAATAGCACAAAGTGCTAGAAATTCTCTAAACTTCTTTGCGCTATTTTTAAATATCTTTCTTTTTTATCTTTTATTTTATCTCCTTCTAACTGTGGTAAAATTCCAAAATTAGCATTCATAGGTTGAAAATTTTGGTTTGGTGTTGAAACATATTTTGCTAGAGCTCCTATTACTGTATTAGAAGAAAAGACAATTTTTTCTCTTTTACTTCCATGAGATTGAAAAGCAGAAACTGCATTCAAAGCTACAACCATACCAGAAGAAATAGATTCCACATATCCTTCTACCCCTGTTATTTGTCCAGCAAAATAAATATTAGGTTGAGATTTTAAACAATATGTTTCATCTAGTAAATTACAAGAATTCAAATAAGTATTTCGATGCATTACACCATATTTAACAAATTCCGAATGTTCTAATCCTGGTATCATAGAAAAAACTCTTTTTTGCTCCCCAAACTTTAAATTTGTTTGAAATCCAACTAAGTTATACATAGTTGCATTACCATCATCTTGTCGCAATTGAATTAAAGCATAAGGTCTTTTTCCTGTTCTTGGGTCATCAAATCCAACTGGTTTCAATGGTCCAAATCGAAGAGTATCTATCCCTCTTTTAGCCATAATTTCAATCGGCATACAACCTTCGAAAATTTCTTTTTTCTCAAAATCATGTAGCTCAACAACTTCCGCTTCTACTAAAGCTTTCCAAAATGCTTCATACTGTTCTTTATCCATTGGTAAGTTAATGTAACTATGCACTTCTTCTTTTTTTATCCTATCTTTCCATTGTTCACATGTTTCATTTTTCTTTTTTTCTTGCTCATAGCGTTCTCCATAAAATGCAATAGAAAAATCAATACATTCTTTAGTTACAATAGGTGCTGCTGCATCATAAAAATATAATTTGTCTTGCCCTGTCAATTTTTGAATTTGTTCTGCTAAGCCTTTTGATGTTAAAGGTCCTGTAGCAACTATCACAATTCCATCCTTTGCTAATTCCTGCAGAACAAGGTTCTCTTTCCCCACCTCTTTATGGATAATTTCAATCAAAGGATGTTTTTCTAAATTTTGGGTTACCTTTTCAGAAAATTTTTCTCTATCTACAGCTAATGCCTGTCCGGCTGGTACTCTAGTTTCATCTGCTATTCTAATTAATAAAGAATTTAATTTTCTAAGTTCTTCTTTTAATAATCCACAAGCATTTGTTAGCAAATTAGATTTGAAGGAATTGCTACAAACAATTTCTGCAAAATTAGAGTTTGAATGTGCTGGAGAAAATTTTTCTGGCTTCATCTCATATAATTTTACTTTAATTCCTTTTTGTGCAATTTGATAAGCTGCTTCACTTCCTGCTAATCCAGCTCCTATTACTGTTATATAGTCTTTCATACTTTATTCCTCCTATAATTGGTTCTAGGTTGGGGGTTGGCATTGGTTCCAGGTTGGGTTGGCATTGCTTCCAGGTTGGGTTGGCATTGGTTCCAGGTATGGATGCCAAATTTTTAACAAAAATTTGGCATCC